>JANMFA010000580.1:0-5313 GCA_031377545.1 Hyphomicrobiales bacterium
CAGCGGACCCGCACGACAGCGTGTCACGCATCAAAATCATCGGCTCGACTCCCAAGCCCTGGCCGCTTACCCGGTCAGGGCTTATCAGTCTCAAGGCAGGTTGTTGTTGTTCATCAGGATGACGTGACCCATGGCAGGCATTGTGAACGCTGATGCAATCAGCAGCTTTCTGGGGAAGAACGGCGCAGGCATCGCACTGTCTGCCGCCGTCGCGGTTGCCGCCGTGCTGGCCGAGCCGCTGATGAAGGCGTTGACGGGGGGCTTCAGCCTGCCTGCGATGGTGATCGCGCTGTTCATCGGCATCGCCCTCAACCGGTTCGCCAGCGATCCGCGCTTCCAGCCCGGCATCACCTGGTGCGTGAAGAAGCTCCTGCGCATCGCCATCGGGCTGCTTGGCCTCAGGATTGCGCTGGGCGATATCCTCGGTCTGGGCGTGGGCACCATCCTGCTGGTCGTGGCCTCCATGGCCTTGACGATTGTTGCGGCCATCGGGCTGGCTCGCCTCTTCGGCCAGGAGGCTGGCTACGGCGCGCTGGCGGGCGCTGCCAACGCTGTCTGCGGTGCTTCCGCGACGCTGGCCACATCAACCGTCGTGCCACAGTACAAGAACAAGGATGCCGACACGGCCTTTACCGTGGTGATGGCCAACGCCGTGTCCACGCTGGTCATGCTCGCCTACCCGCCGCTGTGCCTGTGGCTCGGGCTCTCCTCGCGCGAAACCGGCCTGATGCTGGGCGCGACCATCCATGACATGGCGCAGGTCGTGGGGGCCGGGTATGCCGTGTCCGACTCGGTCGGCAACACCGCTGTCGTGGTCAAGCTCTTCCGGGTGTTCCTGCTGCTGCCGGTGGTGCTGGCCATCGGCTGGTGGTTCATGCGCCGGGGAGAGCAGGCGGGAGAGGCGAAGGTGCCTGCCCCAGTGTTCGCCGTCGTGTTCCTGGTTCTGGTTCTCGTCAACACGGCCGCCATGGCGATGCCGCAAATCGCGCCGCTCTATCTGCCGGTCAAGGCGTTCCTGAACGAGGTGAGCCGCTGGGGTCTCCTGCTGTCCATCGCGGCACTGGGCCTTGGCACTTCGCTCTCGGCCATTCTCGCTGTAGGCTGGCGGCATGTGGCCGTGTTCATGGGAGCGACGTTCGTGATTTTGGTGATCGCCACCGGCGGTATCATCCTGTTGCGTTGAAAGAAGGGGGCTCGTCATGGCCGATATCGTCATCACCGAATTTCTGGATGAAGAAGCGCTGAAAGCCATCCCGGCAAAGTACAGCGTGCTTTATGACGCCAAGCTTGTGGACAGGCCAGACGACCTGCTGCGCGAGGCGGCAGGCTGCAAGGCGCTTGTCGTGCGCAACCGTACGCAGGTGCGCGGTGCATTGCTCGCGGCCTGCACGCATCTGAAGGTGGTTGGCCGCCTTGGCGTCGGTCTCGACAATATCGACATGGAGGCGTGCAAGGCCCGCAGCATCGGGGTGTTCCCCGCAGGCGGCGCGAATGATCTTTCCGTCGCGGAATGGGTGATCTGTACGGCGATGGTGCTTCTGCGCGGCGCCTACCATGCGTCTCCGGATGTCATCAGCGGAAGCTGGCCACGCAACCGCCTGATGGGCCGGGAAATGTCCGGCAAGGTGATGGGCCTCGTCGGCTATGGCTCCATCGCCCGGGAGGTCGCAACGCGGGCAGGAGCCATGGGTATGCACTGCATCGCCTTTGACCCCTACCTGCCCGATGATCATCCGTCATGGTCGATGGCCCATCGGCACGGGCTTGAGCCCCTGTTGCGAGAGGCGGATGTTGTGAGCCTGCATGTACCGCTCAACGAGACGACAGCCAACATGATGGATGCCATCCGTCTCAAGCGCATGAAGAAAGATGCCATTCTCCTCAACGCGGCGCGTGGCGGTGTGGTGGACGAGGCGGCGCTCGCGGCTGCGCTGAAAGCAGGGGAACTTGGCGGCGCGGCGCTCGATGTTTTCGACGAGGAGCCCTTGTCGGCAGCGCGCGGGGCGGTGTTCAAGGATTGCCTGAACCTGATCCTCACACCCCACATCGCGGGCGTGACTCTGGAATCGAACGTGCGTGTAAGCCATGTCACTGTGGCGAATGTCCTGAAGGCGCTGGAGACCTGAGATGCGCGACAAAACCCTCACCCTGGAAGCCGCTATCCGGTTCGTGACCCGTGAATTCCAGAAACGTGGCACATCGCGCCCCGTGGCCTTGTCCATTGCGAAAGCCCTGGTCGCAGCGGAAGCCGATGGTCTGAAGGGCCATGGCTTGCAGCGGGTGCCGACCTATCTGACCATGGTCAAATCCGGCAAGGCCAAGGGCGATGCCCGGCCTGTCGCCACGCGGCCAAGGCCTGCTGTGCTCGTCGTCGATGCCGCCGATGGCTTTGCCTATCCGGCCATTGATCTGGCGCTGAAAAAGCTGCCTGCCATTGCGAAAAAGCAGGGTATCGCTGCTGCCTCCATCACCCGTTCCAATCATTGCGGCGTGGCGGGCCATCACGTGGAGAAGCTGGCGGAACAGGGCCTGGTCGCCATGCTCTTCGCCAACACACCGGCTGCCATGGCACCCACGGGCGGCAAGGTTGCGGTCTATGGCACCAACCCCATCGCATTCGCTGCGCCTCTGGCTGGCCGCGCACCCGTCGTCGTCGATCTCTCGCTGTCAAAGGTTGCCCGGGGCAATCTGGTCGCGGCACGGCAGAAGGGCGAATCGATTCCCGATGACTGGGCGCTCGATACCGAGGGCCATCCAACAACCGATCCCGCCAAGGGCATCGCGGGCACCATGCTGCCGCTGGGTGGCGCAAAGGGAGCGGCGCTGGCATTCATGGTCGAGGCGCTGGCGGCTGCTGTTGTGGGCACACATTTCGCCTTCGAGGCGTCGTCCTTCCTTGATGACAAGGGTGGTCCGCCCCGTACGGGACAGCTGATCCTCGCGATTGATCCCTCGGCCTTCGGCCATGGCAATTTCGCCGAACGGATGGCTACTCTGGCAAAGGCCATCGAGAGCCAGCCTGGTGCTCGGCTTTCCGGCATGCGGCGCATGGTGCTGCGTGAAAAGGCGGCGGCATCCGGCATTGTCATTCCGGGTCTTTTGCTGCAGCAGATCAACGCGGTGTAATCGCTTACTCTGGTCGGGTTGCCTGGTCAGGACAGGCGCAAGGGAGTTCACTCATGCATATCCTCGTTCTGGGTGCCGCCGGCATGGTCGGCCGCAAATTCCTTGAGCGCGTCGCGCGCGACGGTCACCTCGGCGGCAAGGAAATCACCAGGGTCACGGGCCATGATGTGGTCGCGCCGACAAAGCCCGCAGGGGCGAAGTTCGCTTTCGAGGCCCTGACCGGCGATGTCGCTGTACCCGGCGCTGCGGAAAAGTTGATTGCCGGGCGGCCCGATCTGGTCCTGCATCTCGCAGCCATCGTCTCGGGCGAGGCAGAGGCTGATTTCGACAAGGGTTACCGCATCAACCTCGATGGCACGCGCTATCTCTTCGATGCCATCCGCCTCACCGGTGAGGGCTACAAACCCCGCGTGATCTTTACATCGTCCATCGCCGTTTTCGGTTCGCCTTTTCCTGACGCTATCGGCGACGAATTCCACACGACACCGCTCACCAGCTACGGAACGCAGAAGGCCATCGGCGAATTGCTGCTGGCGGACTACACGCGGCGCGGCTTCTTCGACGGTATCGGTATCCGCCTCCCCACGATCTGTGTACGCCCCGGCACGCCCAACAAGGCGGCATCGGGCTTCTTTTCCAACATCATCCGCGAACCGATGGCTGGCAGGGAAGCCGTGCTGCCGGTCGGCGAGGACGTGATGCACTGGCACGCCAGCCCGCGCTCTGCTGTGGGCTTTCTCGTCCATGCCGCGACGATGGATACGAGCCTCATCGGCACACGCCGCAATCTCTCCATGCCGGGCCTCGCCGCCACGGTGGGCGAGCAGATCGCGGCTTTGCGCAAGGTCGCGGGCGACAAGGCCGTGAAGCTCATCCGCCGCGAGCCGGACGAAACGATCATCCGCATCGTGGCGGGTTGGCCGCGTAACTTTTCCGTCAGCCGTGCGGGGAAGCTGGGCTTCAAGGCGGAGAGCAGCTTCGAGGAGATCATCCGCGTGCATCTCGAGGATGAGCTGGGCGGGAGGCTGGGCGTTTGATGGCTGACGCCTTCAGGATCAAGGTCTGCGGGCTTTCGACACGCCAGTCCATGCAAGCAGCGCTGGAGGCCGGAGCCACCATGATCGGCCTCAATTTTTTTCCGAAGTCGCCCCGCTATGTGGGTCTTTCCGATGCAGCGAACCTCGCGCGGCTGGCCGCGGGCGATGCGACGGTCGTCGCGCTCGTTGTCGATGCGGACGACGCGCGGCTGCACGAAATTCATCGCGCCGTGAAGCCTGATATGTGGCAATTCCACGGTTCGGAAACGCCGGAGCGCGTGGCCGAAGTGCAAGCGCGCTACGCGTTGCCAGTGATGAAGGTTCTGGGCATCGCTTCCGCCGAAGATCTTTCGGCTGTCGGTCGCTACGCGGGAGTCGCGGATCGCGTGCTGCTGGATGCCAAGCCGCCGAAAGACGCGGCTTATCCTGGTGGCCACGGGCAGCCTTTCGACTGGTCCTTGCTGAGGGCGCTCCCGCCCGAGCAGCCCTTCATCCTCGCCGGTGGACTGACACCAGAGAACGTCGGAGGTGCCATCGCCGCAGTGCGCAGGCTGGGTGTCGCGCTTGGGGGCGTCGATGTGGCCTCTGGCGTCGAAAGCGCGCCCGGCGTAAAGGACGTTGAAAAGATCAAGGCGTTCGTCGAGAACGCCAGGACAGCAGTTTGAAAGCCATCGCATGAACGCGCCCGCCCGCCCCAATTCCTTCCGCACCGGCCCTGACGAGAACGGCATGTTCGGCATCTTCGGCGGGCGTTTCGTCGCTGAAACATTGATGCCGCTGATTCTCGAACTGCAGCAGGCCTACGAGGACGCGAAGAAGGATCCAAAGTTTCTAGACGAAATGGCCTTCATGCTGAAGCACTATGTGGGCCGTCCCAGCCCGCTCTACTTCGCCGAGCGCATGACCGAGAAATGCCGCCAGATCGCAGCGGATGCTGGCAAGCCGGGTCTCGGCGCGAAGATCTATTTCAAGCGTGACGAGCTGAACCACACCGGCGCGCACAAGGTGAATAACGTGCTGGGCCAGATCCTGCTGGCCCGTCGCATGGGCAAGAAGCGTATCATCGCCGAGACGGGTGCCGGCCAGCACGGCGTCGCCACCGCCACGCTTTGCGCCCGCTACGGGCTCGAATGCATCGTCTATATGGGCG
>JANMFA010000581.1:0-6472 GCA_031377545.1 Hyphomicrobiales bacterium
CACACCCGCGCCGCCGTTTGCGAGAACGGCACCATGAGCTGGCGGTCAGCCTCGATATCCTGTCCGAGCTTGTGATAGCGCGAGGCGACAGAGCGATAGTCCTCCGTCATCAGCAGCAGGTGATAATGGTTGCGCCCGGAGTGCGGCAGGGGCGGCAGAACGCGGGTGTAGCTGAGTTCCGCCAGCCGCATCTGCAGATTGGCCTTGTCATGCGCGGGCATCAGGAAACGCCAGGCGCGGTCTCTGAGTTCGATCTCGTCATCCGTAAAGGGATAGAGCGAAACGGCATCGCCTCGGGCCCAGGCCGAGAACAGCCCGGCCTTGGGCAACACCGTGTTGGTGACGATGTTGTCGGAGCGGCGGCCGAAGTCGCCGGTATGATAGGAAGAACACGCGGTCAGCAGGAGAAGGCACGGCCCCGTCAGGAGCCGCGCGGCAAGGGAACGCATTACCTCGACGTCACGCATGATCACGCCCGGCGCCGGACTTTCCGGCGGCGTCCGTTCTGGCTGTTGTCCCGATCCAGAGTGTCAGGCCCCGCATTCGGCGGCTCCGTGTCGGCGTGGCGCTCATAGCGCACGCCAGTGAAGAGCAGGATGTCCGCCTTGTTGTCGGCAGACGGCGCTTTGGCCGTTTGATTTTCCCCACTCTGCAATCTGGTGCGGGGAAATGGCAGGACATTGGTCATGGCCCATCTCTCCTCACGAAACGCAAGTGCTTCGCAAGGAGCACTTCAGGACATTATGGTTAATGCATCGATAACCGCCGACTGCGGTTTCTCAGGCTGCGAGGCCGAATTTGCGAAAAATTTCGTCTTTTGGTCCGTCCGCGACGATTTTTCCGGCATCCATCCAGATGATTCGGTCGACCAGAGCCAGGATCGGCAGGCGATGCGTGGCGATCACGACACCGGTGCCCGCAAGCGTGCCGTCCCGCAGTTCACCCGTCAGCGCCTTGACGATCCGCATCTCGCGCTCGTTGTCCATGGCCGAGGTCGGTTCGTCGAGCAGCAGCAGCTGCGGCTTGCCCATCAGCGCTCGTGCCAGCGTGACCGACTGGCGTTCGCCACCTGACAGGCGCTGCCCTCCCGGACCCGTTTCCAGGCTGTAGCCCGAGGGGCTGCGGTTGGCGAGATCGGCAACACCGGTTATCTGCGCGACGGTCGTGAACCATTCGTCCGAAACCACGCCAAGCCCCGCCTTCATGTTACCCTCGAGCGTGCTCTCTGAGAGCCACGCATCCTGCGGCATCAGCGCAACCGAACGCCGCAGCACCAGCGGATCGATCTGGCGGATGTCGCGCCCATCCACATGGATCGAACCCTCGTTTGCATCGTGCAGGCGCACCATCAGCTTCAGCAGCGTGCTCTTGCCGCTGCCGGACTTGCCAATGACAGCCACACGCTCTCCTGCCTTCACGGCCAGGGAAAGACCCGCCATCAGGGGCGCACCCTCTCCGTGGGTGAACGTCACGCGGTTGAAATCATAAGCGCCGCGCACTGGCCTTCCCGCCGCCGCATCCGACGTGTCGCCCGCCTGTTCAGGCGGTGTTGTCGCGAATTCGGCCAGCAACGCCGTCGTGCTGAAAATCTGCTTCAGCCGGAACCCCTGGCCCATCACTGTCGCAACCGGCATGATGGCCCGGCTCGCCAGCATCATGCAGGCCGAAAGCGCGCCCACCGTCATCAGGGACGCCGTCACTGCATAGGCACCGGCGGCGATGGTCGCCACGGTCACAGCCTGCATGACGAACGCGCCAGCATGGCTGGCGAAATTCTGGCGGCTGCGCAACTTGTGTCCTGCAAAGGCGGCAGCATCGCTGCGCTCTTCCCAGCGCATCAGCTGTTGCGGCCCCGTGCCGTTGATGCGCATGGGTTCGGCCGCCATCACGGCGTCCACAATCATCTGGGTCTGGCGCTGCGACAGCCGTGCCTCATCGCCCAGATCCTGCATCTGCAGCCGATGGCCGATCCAGTGAATGACAAACAGCAGCACCACACCGATGGCGGGAATCGCCGCAACCCAGCCGCCCAGCGCCCCCAGAAAGGCCAGCACGATCAGGAAAAAGGGAATGTCCACCATCAGACCGGCAATGAACTGCGGCGCGATGGTCGCGGCCTGGTTGAGTTCCTGAAACGGCTGCACGAGCCCGCCAGCCTGCCTGGGCATCGCCGACAGCGGCGCATGCACGAGACGGCTGAAGAACTTGGCACCAAACCGCGTCGACGCCGACAGCGACACAGCGTCACCCAGCGCGTGCCGGACATGACGCAGCGCCAGATCAACCGCCAGCAGCAGCCCGACACCCAGGATCAGCGCCCACAGCGTCTCGAACGCACCATGGGGAATCACACGGTCGAACACCACCATGGTGAAGATCGGCACCGCGAGATTGATCAGCCCGGAGAGAAAGCCTGCCACCGCGAGCGCCAGCACAAGCTGCTTCTTCTCGCCTGCAATCTGAAGCAGATGGGCCGCCAGCGGATGCCGGTTGGACGATGGCTCGGCTGCCCGGGCAAAAGCTTCCGCCCGCACCGCCTGGGTCGTCACCCTCGGTGTTTCGGAAACCGGACGCGAACGCAGGTCAGGTTCGATCCTGCGGGCCTGGAAAAGTCCGCCGCTCGCCTGTGCGGCAAGGGTGACGCGCGCGACGCGGATCGTCGTTTCGCCGTCGCCCGCAATCACCATCGCGCCTGATGCAGGCGCTTCGAGAAGCAGGCGACTGCTGCCATCTTTCAATAGCACGATGCACGGGCAATCCTGCGGAGTGATATCCTCGATGCGGCGTGTGACCAGCGCGATCTCAAGGCTGAATCTTTCGCCCAGCTCATGGAGCATCTGCGGACCGGGCAATCCGGTGAGATCCGAGAAATCGCTCATTGCAGCCGATTGTGCGCCAAGCCGGATCGCAAGGCGTCGCAGATCGGCAATCGGGTGGCCGGGTGGACCCAGCTCGCGGCAGATCGAGAGCGGCAGCCCTGGTGCAGATTTCAGCAGCTCGACAGCCATCGCCACCCCACAGGAAATCCCCCGCAAGGCAGCAGGGGATTCAACCTGCATTTCAATCCGTCATGGTTAACGCTCCGTAAACTCGCAGGCCTTAGGGTGGCGCTTGTTGTGCTGATTTCGCGAGGCCGTGGCTTGTCTTTCTTCGCTTCCTCCCAATTGTCACCCCACAGGCGGCAGGCGGACATCATTGCGCGCCGTGCGCATATCTTGTTCATCTGGGCCGTCTCGGCAGGCATGGCGGCCTTTCTGATCTGGGCCTGGATGACCGTTCTCGACAAGGTAACGCGCGGCACCGGGCGTGTGACACCGCAGACGAACAACCGGGTCATCCAGCATTTCGAGGGCGGCATTCTCAGTGAAATTCTGGTGAAGGAAGGCCAGAGCGTCGCCGAAGGCACGCCGCTGCTGCGCATCGACAACAGTTTCTCCAGGGCCGAACTGTCACAGGCCACGCTGGAGCTGAAGGCGCGCCGCCTGACCATCCTGCGCCTGGAAGCGGAAAGTGCTGGCGGTCGCACGCTGGAGCTGGACCCGTTCCTGAGGGGTGAAATGGCCGAAATCGCCATGAAGGAGATTGATCTCTTTCGCGCCCGCACCGACGGCCTCAATGCCCAGTTGCGCGTGGTGGACGACCAGATCAAGCAGAAGACGCTCGAGGTGGCCGAACTGCGCGCCAAAGTCGCGAATTTTCGGCGCGAGCGCGAGCTTGTCGCACCGCGCGTTGAAAGCCTGCGCCGTCTGTCGCGACAAGGTGCGGTATCGATGAACGATCTTCTGGAGAGCGAGCGCACGTTGCAGCAGATCGATTCCAAGGTGCAGGAGCTCGGCCTTGAAGCGCCACGCGCGGAGGCCGCCATCGGCGAGTTGCGCAGCCGCCGTGAGCAGACCATCGCCCAGTTCAAGACCGAGGCCGAGAAAGAACGCCGCGAAGCGGGCATGCAGGCCGCCAAGCTTGAGGAAACCATCACGGCCATGCAGGACCGCAGCCGCCGCTCCGAGGTTCTGGCTCCCATTGCAGGTATCGTCAACAAGCTGCACGTGAACACCATCGGCGGCGTCGTGAAATCTGGCGAACCGCTGGTGCAGATCGTGCCGCTGGAAGATTCGCTGATCGTCGAGGCGCGGCTTTCCCCGCAGGACCGCGCCGAGGTCTGGCCCGGCCTTCCCGCCGTCGTGAAGATCTCCGCCTACGACTATTCGATTCACGGCGGACTCAGGGGCCGTGTGATCGACGTCTCCCCCGATGCCCTGTCCGACGACAAGGGCGAGCCCTATTTCCGCGTGCGCCTTGCCGCCAACGCCACCAACCTCGGTCCCGGAAAGCCGGTGGTGCCCGGCATGATGGCGCAGGTCGATATCCTGACGGGGAAACACACGGTGCTCGATTACCTGCTGAAGCCGATGCGGCAGCTGCAGGCAAATGCGATGCGGCAGTAGGCTGCGCGAAAGCCACCAGACGACCGCGCATTTTCGAACGTGCGGGCCGCGAAATGTCAATTCATTCGCGAAACATACGAATTCTCAAAACTCTAGAAGAATACGGACTTCTTCAGGATCAGAAATCAATTGGCGAAGCGCCAAACATGCTCGCTTCGCGGCTTCTGTTACCGCTAACCATTCTGGATCAGCCAAAAGAATCTCGCTATCGTAAAAGTCGGTGGGCTCGCTGTAATGATCAAACACCCGATGAAAATCCTGCACGGCGTCTGCTTCTGTCTGATCAATCAAACCCTCCGACACAGCTCCAATATATCCAATGTTCGATATTCGAAGATCATCAAAATATTTGCAGCAATACTCGACAAACGACCAATGCGGATTTGTGTTTTCGGGATCCAACCATTTAATCTTCTGCTCATCGCCGTTAGCGATTTCACAAATTGAAGTGAGCCAATCTCGATGCCAATTCTTGCGGTAAACATCGTGATCAACGTCGGCCATAGTACGCTCACCCAAACCGCTGATCATACGCCAGCACCGCCTCCAGCAGCACCTGCGCACCCGCGCCGCACTCGTCAAACGTGGTCGATTCCGCCTCGTTGTGGCTGATGCCTCCGGCACTTGGCACGAAGATCATCGTGGTGGGCGCAACACGCGCGATATAGGCCGCATCGTGGCCGGCCCCCGACACCATGTCGCGCATGGCATGACCCGCCTTCTGGGCGCCCTGCCGCACACAGGCTATCAGATCAGGGTGGAAACGCACCGCCGGGCTGTTCCATATCATCGCCTCGTCAAAGGTGAGGCCCAAAGGCTCCAGCACCCTGGGCAAGGCAGCACGGAACGCCCCTTCCATCACATCCACCACAGCATCGTCCTTGTGGCGCAGGTCCACGCAGAAGAACACTTCCCCCGGCACGGTGTTGCGCGAGTTCGGTTCCACCTCCATGAGGCCGACCGTGCCGACCGCATCCGGCGCATGGTCCATCGCGATCTGGTGGACGGCTTCCACCATCCGCGCGGCACCCAGCAATGCGTTCTTCCGCAGATGCATGGGCGTGGCGCCAGTGTGGGCGGATTGGCCATGCACGCGCACCTCGTACCAGCGCATGCCCTGCACACCGGTGACGACGCCGATCATCCGCCGCTCGGCATCGAGGATCGGCCCCTGCTCGATATGCAGTTCGAACATCGCGCCGATCTTGCGCGCGCCGACGGACTCAGCGCCACGGTAGCCGATGCGCTCCAGCTCCGTTTCGAAGCGCTTGCCGTCGCGGTCTTCGCGCCCATAGGCATAGTCGCGGGTGAAAGCCCCCGCGAAAACCCCGGAGGCCAGCATCGCAGGTGCAAAACGCGCGCCCTCCTCGTTGGTCCAGTTCACCACCTCGATCGGGGCATTGGTCTCGAACCCGGTTTCATGCAGCGTGCGCAGTACCTCCAGCGCAGCCAGCACGCCCAGCACCCCGTCAAATTTGCCGCCGGTCGGTTGCGTGTCGAGATGCGAGCCCATGCAGATCGGCGGCAGGTCATTCCGCCTGCCCGCCCGCCGAGCGAACATGTTGCCGCAATCATCCACGTCAACCTGGCAGCCCAGCGCCTCGCAGGCGCGGCGGAACCAGTCGCGCACCTCGCGGTCCTCGTCCGACAGGGTGAGCCGCCGGATGCCGCCCTTGTCGTTCGCGCCGATCCTTGCGGTGTCCATCAGGCTGTCCCAGAGCCGCTGCGGATTGATCTGGAGATTGGGGAGAGAGGTCATGGCGCACCGATGTCCGTTCTCGCGAAATCCTCGCCGACATAGAGCAGCGAAGCGCCCAGCCGCCTGGCGCAGGCATAGGCGAAGCAATCCCCCATGTTCAGGCCAGCGGGATGGCGACCCTTGCCGAAGCGTTCGTGGATTTCAATCGCACTGATCCCATCCTCCGGTTGGAGGCTATCGACAACCACATCGGTTGTTGCCAGAAAATCGGTAACGTCCCGGGAGGCCAACCTGACGCCACCAGAACGCTTTCGGGCTATTGCCATCG
>JANMFA010000611.1:0-3038 GCA_031377545.1 Hyphomicrobiales bacterium
CTTTGACATCGTGGTGGTGAACACCCGCGCCGGCAGCCGCTACGGCGAGGCAGACTATGTCTCGGCGGGCTGCGGGATGGGGCGGGAGGCGACGCTTTTTCTCACCGAACGGGGCGTGAAGATCACCGGCACCGACGCATGGTCCTGGGATGCTCCGTTCGTCCATACTGCCATGCGCTGGGCCGAGACGGGCGATCCATCTATCATTTGGGAAGGCCACCGGGCAGGCCGCGAGCGCGGCTATTGCCATATCGAGAAGCTGGCCAATCTCGACCAGCTCCCTGCCACCGGCTTCACGATCAGCTGCTTTCCGTTCAAGATAAGGGCGGCATCGGCGGGATGGACGCGGGCGGTGGCGATTGTTGATTCGTAAGGAGTATTTCCGATGAAAATGCCACCCTTCGCTTTCGCGAAGGCCCATTCACTGCCCGAGCTGTTCAACCTCTGGCGGGAGGCAGGCGAGGATGCGAAACTGCTTGCTGGCGGCCAGACGCTGCTGGCGACGCTGGCCTTTCGCCTGTCCGAACCGTCGGTCCTGATCGATATCACCGGAATTGCGGCACTGAAGGGCATCACCGAAACATCGGACACCCTGCGGATTGGCGCGCTGACCACCCATGCCACGCTGGGAACCGACAGGCTGGTCAAGGCGCATGCGCCGCTGCTGACCGAGGCCGTGCCGCTCATTGCCCATGCCGCCATCCGCAACCGCGGCACCATTGGCGGCAGTCTGGCCTATGCTGACCCTGCAGCGGAACTTCCTGCCTGCATGGTGGCGCTGGGCGCCAGCATCGTTGCAGTGTCAGAGGCTGGCGAACGGCGGATCCCGGCGGAAGACTTCTTCACGGGCCTGCTGACGACCGACCTGCGGGAGGGCGAACTGATCGCAGCGATCGAGGTGCCGAAGGCACGCAGTCCGCGTCGCAGCGCCATAACGGAGATCGCACGACGCAGCGGGGACTACGCCATGGCGGGTCTGGCGGTGGTGTTCAGCGAGGATGCCAATGGATTGGTCTCCAAAGCCCGGATCGTCTTTTTCGGCGTGGGTGATGGCCCCATCAGAGCAGCCAAGGCAGAAGGCACGCTCTCAAGCGCGCACATCACTGCCGCCAGCATATCTGCCGCGCAGGCCGCGCTCTCTGCGGATCTGGACCCGCCCGCTGATATGCATGGTTCCCCAGCCCTCAAGCGGCAGCTTTGCCGCACGCTCCTGGCCCGCACGCTTTCCCGTTTCTCGCCTGCTGCAAAGGACGCCGCATGAGCGCCGCCACCATCCATCGCCATGTCGATGTGGCCCTGACCGTCAACGGTGAGCCCGTTTCGCGCCGGGTCGAACCACGCCAGCACCTGATTGATTTTCTCAGGACAGAGCTTGGCCTCACGGGATCACATGCGGGTTGCGAGCACGGCGTGTGCGGCGCCTGCACCGTGCGGCTGAACGGAGCCATCGTGCGCGGATGCCTCGTGCTTGCCGCCCAACTTGACGGCGCGGTGGTCGAAACCATCGAGGGACTGTCAGACAGTGGTGGCATTCGCGACCTGCAGGAGGCTTTCGTGGCGCACAATGCTGCCCAATGTGGATTCTGCACGCCGGGCATGCTGATGGCCGCCGCCGATGTGCTGACTCACCAGCCTGCTGCCGACCGTGCCGCAATCCGCGAGCATCTTTCGGGCAATTATTGCCGCTGCACGGGCTATCAGGCCATCGTCGATGCGGTGGAAACAGCACGGGACGCACGCAAGGGAAGCGCATCATGAACGAATTCGTGCGCCCCTCTGACCTTGACCGCCCCAACAGCTACATCGGTCGCTCCGTGCCGCGTCCGAACGCCCGCAAGCTCGTCGAGGGCCGCGGACGATATGTCGATGACATCACCTTGCCCCGGATGTTGCATGTCGCCTTCGTCCGGTCGCCGCATGCCCATGCGCGCATCATCCGCATCGACGGTGCGGGTGCACAAGTGATGCCCGGTGTCATCCGCGTGTTGACCGGCGCGGACCTTGCCGCCGTCTGTGATCCCTGGGTGGCCGTGCTTGCCCATCTCAAGGGCATGAAATCGGCACCTCAGCACGCCATCGCCGTGGACAGGGCGTGCTGGCAGGGCGAGGCTGTCGCGGCCATTGTTGCCACGACGCGGGCCATTGCCGAAGACGCGCTGGCGCATGTCCACGTCGACTACGCGCCGCTGCCTGCCGTGCTCGACATGGAGACGGCCCTGGATGCGGGAACCCCGGCGATCCATCCGGAGCTTGGCGACAATCTCACCTTTCAGCGCGAGCACGTGCAGGGCGATGTCGAGGCTGCCTTCAAGGCGTCCCACAAAGTGGTGGAAGCCACCTTCCACACCGGACGCCACACCGGCGTATGCCTGGAACCACGCTCGATTCTGGCCGATTTCAACCGGGCGGACAACCAGCTCACGGTCTATCATTCCACGCAGGCGCCGCACATGATGCAGGGCGTGCTGGCCAAACACCTGCGCCTTAACGAGGGCGACGTGCGCGTGATCTGCGGCGACGTCGGCGGCAGCTTCGGCATCAAGGTCCATGTCTATCCCGATGAGGTGGCGACCGCCGCGATTGCCAAGCTCCTGGGCCGTCCGGTAAAGTTCATCGCCGACCGCTTCGAGAGCATGACCACCGATATCCACGCCCGCGATCACCGCATCACCGGGCGCATGGGCGTGGACAAGAATGGCAGGATCACCGCCATCGACATCGATGACCGCACCGGCATCGGCCCCTATTCGGTCTATCCCCGGACAAGCGCCATCGAGGGCAACCAGGTCGTCAATCTGTGCGGCGGTCCTTACGACTACGCGCATTACCGCGCGAAGACGACTGTCGTGCTGCAGAACAAGACACCGACCTGCCAGTACCGCGCCGTAGGCCATCCGATTGCCTGTGCGGTGACGGAAGGGCTGGTGGATCTGGCGGCGGAGGCGTTGGGCCTCGATCCGGTCGAAATCCGCCGCCGCAATGTCATGAAGGACGACAGCTATCCGCGCGTGTCACCCTCCGGCATGAAGTTCGAGGGG
>JANMFA010000033.1:0-2995 GCA_031377545.1 Hyphomicrobiales bacterium
GCACCCCTGATCCAGGAGATCGTGGGCAACCGCATCGATGTGGCGAATTCCACCATGGGATCGGTGTTCCAGCAGATCGAGGCGAAGACGATGCGGGCGATTGCGATCGCCTCGCCGAAACGCAACCCGCAATTGCCTGACGTGCCGACCTTGCAGGAGCAGGGTGTGACGGGGGCGGATGCCGAGAGCTGGACCGGCTTCTTCGGCCCGGCCGCCACGCCGGCACCCGTCGCCGAACGGCTTTCGAAGGAAATCCTGGCCTCGTTGTCCAAGCCTGCCGTGCGGGACGCCATCACCAAGCTCGGCTTCTCGCTGAACCTCAGGGATGCGGCGCAACTTCGGGCGTATCAGGCGGGCGAGATCAAGGTGTGGGAAGACATCATCAAGGCGGCGGGCATCAAGCCGGAATAGCCCCATGGATCGGGTTGCATGTGCCAATCTCCCGGCACGCGCCGCCGCGCGCCCGCAGCCGATCCGCGTCGGCCGGGATGCGGGCGTTCACGTCACGCCACCAGGACCGCTTGGCGATGGTGACGAAAGCGTAATCCTCCGGACATCGACGCGATGGCCGCATGATGCGAGCGTCAGGCTCCCAGCGTCCGCTACAGGAATCCTCGCGATGCTAAGACATGTGTTCTCCGCTGTGATCGGCCTGGCATTCGCGACGGTCGCGGCAGGCACCACGCCGGGTCTCGCCACGCCGGTGGCTGGCAGGCTGGCGGTTGTCCAGGAGGACCTGCTGGAGCAGGTCCAGTACTCTGCCGAGCAGAGTCGCGGTTTTCGCCACTGCATGCGCCAGAAATACGGTCCCCGGTACTTTCGCGGCGTTAAACGGGCGCATCGTTACCATATGGTGCAGGCCTGCGGCGGGTGAGCCGGCCTTTCCGCGCTGATGGCCCTTGAACAGGATGGGTTGCTGCGTCACCTTTGGACGCATGAACAAAGCGATCCTGACATCTCTCGCACTTGCGGTGTGGTTTCTGGCCGGGCCATGGTCCGATGCCCGCGCGCAGTCGCCGTCCCGGTCGTTCCAGACAGAAAAGCGCAGCGTGACGGTGGAAACCGTGGCAAAGGGCCTCGAAAACCCCTGGGGCATGGCTTTCCTGCCGGACGGGCGCATGCTCGTGACGGAGCGGCCAGGCCGCATGCGGATTGTGGCCGGAGATGGCGCGCTGTCCGCGCCACTGACGGGCGTGCCCAATGTCTCGGCGCGCAACCAGGGCGGGTTGCTTGATGTGGTGCTCGACCCGGATTTCGCTGCGAACCGTCAGGTCTATGTCACGTTTGCGGAGCCGCGCGCGGGCGGCAACGGGACCTCCGTGGCGAAGTTGCGGCTGAATGCTGCCAGCACGGGGTTTGACCAGTCCCAGGTGATCTTCCGGCAGGAGCCGACCTACAACGGTGGTCATCACTTCGGCTCGCGGATCGTGTTTGACCGGACTGGTGCGCTCTTCGTGGCGCTGGGCGACCGCTACGACCTGAAGGAACAGGCGCAGAACCGCGCCAACACGATCGGCAAGATCATCCGCATTGCGAGCGACGGTTCGATCCCGCCGGACAATCCGGGCCAGCGGCGCGAGGGCTGGCTGACGAGCATCTGGTCCATTGGCCATCGCAATGTGCAGGGCGCTGCCCTGCACCCCGTGACGGGCAAGCTGTGGACGGCGGAGCATGGCGCCAGGGGTGGCGACGAGATCAATATTCCCGAGGGCGGCAAGAACTACGGCTGGCCGGTCATCACCTATGGAAGGGATTATTCCGGCGCGAAGATCGGCGAGGGCACGCACAAGGCGGGCATGGAGCAGCCGGTGTTCTACTGGGATCCCTCCATCGCGCCCTCCGGCATGGCGTTCTACACAGGCGACCGCTTTCCCGAGTGGAAAGGCAATGCCTTCGTGGGTGCATTGGCTGGCCAGCTGGTGGCGCGACTGACGCTGGATGGCGAGAAAGAGGTGGCGGAGGAGCGGCTGTTCGTGGGTATGGGCAAGCGCATCCGGGATGTGCGGCAGGGACCGGACGGGTTCCTTTATCTGCTGGTGGATGCTGCCGACGGCGAGGTCTTGCGCGTGCGGTGAGCCATGATCGCCCTATGTGCCGCAGAACGTGTGGTAATGCGGGTCGGGCTCGGCAGGAGGCCGCATGAATTTTTCCGCTTCGGGCTGATCCTCGAATGGCCGCGCCAGAATGGCATGCAGCCGTCTGAACGGTGCCATATCGCCAGCCACCGCAGCCGCCAGTGCTTCCTCCACACGGTGGTTGCGCGGGATGAAGGCCGGGCTGGCTGCACGCATGACGGCGCTGCGCTCTTCCGGTGACATTGCTTCACGCGACACTCGCTCCCGCCAGCGCGTGATCCATGAATCAATTCCGCCGGTTACGCCGAAAAGCTGGCGCAGGGATTCCGCTGCTTCAGGCGACGATTCAACAGCACTGAGACGGCGGAAAACAAGGGTGAAATCGGCGTTCCCGGCAGCCATCAGTTCCAGCAGATCCTGTGCCAGCGCCAGATCGTCTGGTTCTTTGGTCACCAGCCCGAGCTTGGCGCGCAGGCCCGCTGTCACCGCCGCTTCGAACAGGCGGGGAAATTGGTTCACCGCGTCGCTCGCCAGTGCGACCGCTTCATCCTGATCATCCTGGATCTGCGGCAGCAGCGTTTCGGCCAGGCGGGCCAGGTTCCATTGGGCGATCCTCGGCTGGTTGCCGTAGGCGTAACGCCCGTAATAATCGATTGAGGAAAACACCTGTTTGAGATCATAGGCATCCATGAAAGCGCAAGGGCCGTAGTCGATGGTCTCGCCCGACACCGTCATGTTGTCGGTGTTCATGACGCCGTGGATGAAGCCGATGTTCATCCATTGTGCGATCAGGGAGGCCTGCCGGGCGATGACGGCTTGCAGCATGGCCAGCGGCGGATTGTCGTGGCTTGCAAGCGCGGGATCATGGCGCGCAATCACGTTGTCGCACAGAATGCGGACGGCATCCGTGTCGCCCTTTG
>JANMFA010000057.1:0-2845 GCA_031377545.1 Hyphomicrobiales bacterium
ATGGTGCGGGCAAGACCACCGTTTTCAATTGCATCACCGGGTTCTACAAGCCAACGGAGGGGCGCATCGCGTTCCGCCATGGCGAGGGCGACTTCGATGCCCGTGTCGAAGCCCTGACGGACAGCGACAGGGCGATGGAAAAGCCGGGCGACGACCGGCTGTTCCTGCTGGAGCGCATGCCGGACTACGAGGTCACGGCCATCGCAAAAGTGGCGCGCACCTTCCAGAACATCCGGCTGTTTTCGGGCCTGACCGTGCTGGAGAACCTGATGGTGGGTCAGCACAACGCGCTGATGGATGCCTCGCAATGGACACTGGGCGGATTGTTTGGCCTCAAGCGCTACCGCGACGCGGAGCGTGCCGCGATAGAGAAGTCGACCTTCTGGCTGGAAAAGACCGGTCTGATGGACCGCGCAGATGATCCCGCAGGTGACCTGCCCTACGGCGACCAGCGGCGGCTCGAAATCGCCCGAGCGATGTGCACCGAACCGAAACTGCTGTGCCTCGATGAACCGGCGGCTGGCCTGAACCCGCGCGAGAGTGCCGAACTCAACAAGTTGCTGCGCGCGATCCGCGACGAGCAGGGCACAGCGCTGCTGCTGATCGAGCACGACATGTCCGTGGTGATGGAAATTTCGGATCACGTGGTGGTGCTGGACTTCGGCACCAAGATCTCCGATGGCACGCCGGTGGAGGTGCAGAACGATCCCAAGGTCATCGCGGCCTATCTGGGCGCGGAGGACGAAGAGGAAGTCCTCAAGATCGAGGCGGAGGTCGGACTATGAGCGCCGCTGTATCCACCGCTGCTGCGCGTCCCCTTCTCCAAATCCGGGGCGTGAAGACCTATTACGGCAAGATCATCGCGCTGAAGGGCGTTGATCTTGATGTCAATGAAGGCGAGATCGTTACGCTCATCGGTGCCAATGGCGCTGGTAAATCCACGCTGATGATGACGATCTTTGGCAATCCGCAGGCGCGTGAAGGCCAGATCCTCTATCGCGGGCAGGACATCACCCGCACCGAGACCCATGACATCGCAAGGCTTGGCATCGCCCAATCGCCAGAGGGACGCCGCGTGTTTCCGCGCATGACCGTGTTCGAGAACCTGCAGATGGGTTCCGCCGTGCCCGGCATGCAGTATTTCAAGGATGATCTCGACAAGATCTGCGCCATCTTTCCGCGCCTCAAGGAGCGCCTTCAGCAGCGCGCCGGCACATTGTCAGGTGGTGAGCAGCAGATGCTGGCGATTGCCCGCGCGCTGATGTGCCGACCCAAGCTGCTGTTGCTCGACGAGCCGTCGCTCGGTCTCGCTCCGATCATCGTCCGGCAGATCTTCGAAGTGATCAAGGACGTGAACAAGCGCGAGGGCATGACAGTGTTCCTGGTGGAGCAGAATGCCTTCCATGCCTTGAAACTGGCGCACCGCGCCTATGTGATGGTCAACGGTGTGATCACGATCAGTGGCACCGGCAAGGAATTGCTGGCCGATCCACGCGTTCAGGCGGCCTATCTTGAAGGCGGAAAGCACTAGCATGAGCAGGAAATGCGGCAACCAGCTTTCCGTCCGCGAATGCAGGGGTATGTGACCATGCAAGGTATTCTCTACGAGGAACATTCGGTCTGGCTGTTCGTGCTGGTCACCGTTGTTATGGGCGGTCTTGCCGCCTGGCAGATGGGACGCGCGGTCGCACAGACCTGGCGGCCTTTCACGATCCTGCCATTCTATGTGGCCATGCTGACGTGCGGTGTGAGATTCATCCACTTCGCGCTGTTTCAGGGCACATTGCTCAGCATGCAGTTTTTCGTGGTTGATTACATCGTGCTGTTCATCGCCACGATGATCGGCTGGCGCAAGCAGCGCGCAAAGCAGATGCGCACACAGTATTCCTTTGCTTTCGAGAGTTCGGGGCCGCTTGCGTGGCGCCGGAAAGGATAAGGGCGGGATTTCACGTTTTCGGATGACAAGCGGCTGAAAAAGGTCTTGATTGCCTTGCAGAGAAGCCGCTCGGCCCTCCAAAACCGCGTCCGGGAGCGGCGACCCCCGGGGACAGAAATGGGAGAATCCATATGAATCGCAGAAGCCTCCTGGCGGGCCTTGCCCTGAGTACCATGCTCAGCAGCGCCGCCTATGCGCAGGATCTGAAAATCGGTGTTATCGGCCCGATCACCGGCCCCAATGCAGCTTTCGGCAAGCAGCTGACGGACGGTGCCAACCAGGCAATCGCTGATTTGAACGCCAAGGGCGGTATCCTTGGCCGCAAGATGGTCACCGTGGTCGGTGACGATGCCTCACAGCCCGCACAGGGCGTGTCGGTCGCCAACAAGCTGACGTCAGAAGGCGTCCGCCATGTCATCGGCCCCTTCAACTCGGGCGTGATGTTGCCATCCTCGGAAGTCTACGCCGAGAACGGCACGATCATGATCACTCCCTCGGCGACCAACCCGAAGATCACCGAGCGCGGCCTTTGGAACGTGTTCCGCACCTGCGGACGCGATGACCAGCAGGGCGCGGTTGCCGCAGCTTTCCTTGCCAAGAACTTCGCAGGCAAGAAGATCGCGATCGTCCATGACAAGACGCCTTACGGCCAGGGCCTCGCCTCTGAAACCCAGAAGGCGATGAACGCTGCCAACATCAAGGAAGTCATGTTCGAAGGCGTAAACGTCGGCGAGAAGGACTTCTCGGCGCTCATCACCAAGATCAAGGCTGCCGGCGTTGATCTCGTCTATTGGGGCGGTCTGCACACCGAAGGTGGCCTGATCGTGCGTCAGATGCGCGATCAGCAGGTCCGCGCTCCGATGATGTCGGGCGATGGCATCACCTCTGCCGAGTTCGCAACGATCGCGG
>JANMFA010000102.1:0-5065 GCA_031377545.1 Hyphomicrobiales bacterium
CCATGAAAAGCGGGTTTGTCGGCGCTGACAAGGCGGAAGCGCAGCTTCAAAGCCTTCTGGCGCAAAAGTCTGCATGAGCCGCCTGAAGCTCGATTACACCAAGGATTTCCTGAAAGAGCTGGCGGACCTGCCGCCCAAGCATTTCAAGCAGGTGGTGAGCCGCGTTCTGGCGCTCACGGGCGATCCGCTGCCTGCCGACAGCAAGCAGTTGCAAGGACATGCCGGATTGCGGCGGGTGGATTCGGGCGAATACCGGATTGTCTATGATGTGACAGAAGATGCCGTGCGGATCATCATTGTGGGCAAGCGGAATGATGATGAGGTTTATCGGCTGCTGGATCGGAAGAGGTAGGCCTGCTTCTCAAGTCATTCTATTGCGCGACTTATTTTTGCTTGCTTCCTCCAATGCGTTCAATGCTGACGACCACCCAGGGGAAGTGCCGAGCTTTTCACGATCTTTGACTGCATAACCAAGAACGAAAAAAGCGCCATTGAACCGAGCCATGACACCAAAGCAACCCTCAATCTCATTGTAGGAATGTCGGCACTCAAAATGCAGGCTTGTGTCCCATTTACCTTGTGTCAAAGCGCTTGAATTTCCGAGCATTGATTTTACCTCATTAGGTATAGGTTCCGTTTGGATCTGCTCTTTTGTGTACCATTTGAACGATATCGCGGATTTTTCATCTAATATTTTGTTTGAAAAGACAAAAAAGCTTGCCATAATAAATTTTGCAGAAAATACGTTTATTTGTCGAATGCACTCAGGGCCAATCTGTACGAGATCGTTATTTAGCGCATAAACGCCCTGAGATTCCATAAATTTCCTCGCTGTCTTGCGTTCTATCAGTCCACGCGGGTTTAGTTCGGCTGCCGCTTCCGGTGCTCTACTATTCAATGTTTCTTTCAGCCTTTTTAAATCAACGCCATATTCTTCAAAATCTGAATATGTGAATCGGGAGACTATAGAAACCACAAGATCTGCCGTTCTGGATATGTCTTGGCAAGCATTACACGCGGGTGCGATAAATCCGTCGGGCCGGTGGCTTTTGAGGAAAAGACTCTTAGGCGGGCAGTGTTCACGGGTCGTTGCCGTTCGCTGACCTCCGCACAATGAGCAGAGTGGAAATCTTTCGATAAATTTTTGTGTCGTTGACTTCTTAAAATTTGCCTCACCCATCTCGCTACCCTCGCTACCCTCGCTACCCTCGCTTCTCCGGGCTCCGGCACAAATCCCTGACCACACACCGGTGACACTCCGGCGCACGTGCCTTGCACGTGTATCTTCCATGCAGGATCAGCCAGTGATGCGCATGCAGCGCGTATTCCGCCGGTATCCGTGCCAGAAGCCGCTCCTCCACCTCTTCCGGCGTGCGGCCATGCACAAGGGGCAGGCGGTTCGCAACACGGAAGACGTGGGTGTCCACTGCCATTGTGGGGATGCCGAAAGCCATGTTGAGCACGACATTCGCCGTCTTGCGGCCCACGCCGGGCAGGGTCACGAGATAGTCGCGGTCGGCGGGCACGATGCCGTTTCGCTCGTCCAGCAACCGCTGCGAGAGCGCAATCACGTTCTTTGCCTTGCCCTTGTAGAGGCCGATGGTCTTGACGTGTTCGCGCACACGATCCTCGCCAAGCGCCAGCATCTTCTGCGGTGTGTCGGCAGCCTTGAATAGCGCCCGCGTTGCCTTGTTGACGCCGGCATCGGTCGCCTGCGCCGAGAGCACCACGGCGACGAGCAGCGTGTAGGCGTTCACATGCTCCAGTTCGCCCTTCGGTTCCGGCTCTATCGCGTGGAGGCGGCGGAAGAATTCCGCGAGGTCGCCATCTGACAGGAGGGCGGGAGCTTTGATTGTCTTGCCCGAAGCGCTCGCGATTTCCGCCGCTCCTCGAAAATCCTTGGCCGAGGGCGTCAGTATCGCAGGCGCTTCTGCCGCCGCTGCGTCCTTTGGCCTCTGGCGGCGGGCGGCGATTACGGGTTTTGCTGTCTTTCCTGTGCTCATCCCTGCGGTATAAGTCACAGCATGACAGGTGACAGCCCGAAACTTGCGATGTCCCAAGGTTTGGACGGAAGCGCTGCCGAGACTGTCGTCTTTCGCGCGAGATTGACGCCGCACCGCTCGCTGGGGCGTCGGGGCCACATCATCCTGTTCTCGTTCATTGTTGGCGTCAGCCTGCTGGTCTCGATCCCGTTCTATCTGCTGGGTGCCTTGCCAGTCGTCGGTTTCTTCGGCCTCGATGTCGTGCTGCTGTGGATCGCCTTCCGCGTCTCCAACAACCGGGCGAAAGCCTATGAGGAACTGGTCCTGACCCACATCGAACTCATGTTCCGCCGCGTGACCTGGCGCGGCAAGCGCTCGCAATGGTCATTCAATCCGCTCTGGGTGAAACTCGCGAGCGACGAACATGCGGAATTCGGCACCCAGCGCATCGCGCTCGTGGAGGGCCGCAGGAGCGTCGAGATGGGTGCGTTTCTGGGGGCGGAGGAAAAGGCCGATTTTGCGCAGGCGCTGAAACAGGCGCTGGTGGCGGCGCGAAAGGGGCCTCGGTTCGGGTGACGTCCAATCTTTTCTTGCTGGTGATAGCAGGCCTCGACTGGATCGGCCTCGCCGTTTTCGCCATCACCGGCGCGCTGGTGGCGTCGCGCAAGCAGATGGATATCGTGGGCTTTTCCTTTCTGGGCACCGTCACGGGCATCGGGGGTGGCACGGTGCGGGATCTGGTGTTGGGACAGACGCCGGTATTCTGGGTGAAAGAACCACTTTATCTCGTGGTCTGCATTGCCTGCTCCATGCTCGTCTTCTTCGTGGCGCATGTGCCGAAATCGCGGCTGGTGCTGCTGATGTGGCTCGATGCGTTGGGAATGGCGCTGTTCTGCGTGCTTGGCGCGGAAAAGGCGCTGGCGCATGGGCCGGTGGTCGCAGCCACAATGGGCGTCGTCACGGCCACGATGGGCGGCATGATCCGCGACATTCTGGGCGGCGAAAGCCCGGTGATCCTGCGGCGCGAGATCTATGCCACTGCGGCGCTGGCGGGTGCGGTGACCTATCTTCTGGCATTCACCGTGTTGCCGCGCGAACCTGCCCTGCTCGCGGGCTTCGCAGCGGCTTTTGCGCTGCGCGGCCTGGCGCTGTCGCGCGGATGGTCGCTGCCGACATACAGGCCAAGAGAAGCACGCAAACCCGAGGACGTGGGGCTTTAGGCCGCTGTCAGGTCGAGTTCCGCATGGACCTTGCTCCAGGTCACAGCAACACGGTCAGCGGATTGCCGCGTGATAAGCTCCGCATCGATGAGCTGAGCCACGTCCTGATGCACCGATTTGTAATCCCGCCGCATCACAGCCGCGAGAGCGCGCACGGATGACGGGCCAGATGCTTTCAGCGCCTTCAGCACCTCAAGCCGCTTCGGCGAGAGTTTCGAGAGCAGCGAAGGGAGGTCGTTGAACGTGATGTGCTCACGGTCAACGGGCTGGCCCGCTTCGGCCTTCTTCCATGCCGAGACAAAACGGTGGGCCATGTCATCGAGCGAACCGACGTGAAGGTTAATGGTGTCATTCATTCTGTGACCCTCTTGCTTTGGCGACATCCGCCAGAAAATCCGCGACAAGCGCTTCAACCGTCGTGAAATGATAGAGTTCTTCCCGTTCGCGACAATGCCGGTGGTCGCCCTTGCCGCGTTCATTGTCATATCCCACGATACGTTCCCCAGTTCTGCCGAAGAAAAGGGAGTATTTCAGGGCATGCGGTCGTTCTGCTGTCCTGTCAGGCAACCGCCAGATCGTCATTTCCACGATCAGGCCATCGTCCAGAAATGCCTTGTCGTGGTAGATTAGCTCTGCCTTTGCCATAGCCATATGGTATCATATACCATATATTTGAAAAAGGGGGGGCTGTCACCGGCCTTCGATCCTGCGGATCAACCATCTTGTGCCTGATGCCATTCACACCCTTGTGAGCCGGAAAACCCCTCACTATATCGCCCTCATCAATCAATCCTGCGTTGCTACGGGACGCGGGACCAACGCCAGCTTCAAAGGGGCACATCATGGGTAAAGTTATCGGAATCGATCTGGGCACCACCAACTCCTGCGTGGCCGTCATGGACGGAACCACGCCAAAGGTGATCGAGAATTCGGAAGGCGCGCGCACGACGCCGTCGATCGTGGCTTTCACGGATGACGGCGAGCGCCTCGTCGGTCAGCCCGCCAAGCGGCAGGGCGTCACCAATCCGGAGCGCACGTTCTTCGCGATCAAGCGCCTGATCGGGCGCACCTACAACGATCCGATGACTCAGAAGGACAAGGGCCTCGTTCCCTACACCATCGTCAAGAACGCCAACGGCGACGCCTGGGTGAAGGCTGACGACAAGGAATATTCGCCTTCGCAGATCTCCGCCTTCACCCTTATGAAGATGAAGGAGACGGCTGAGGCGCATCTGGGTTCGCCCGTGACACAGGCCGTGATCACGGTTCCGGCGTATTTCAACGACGCGCAGCGTCAGGCCACCAAGGACGCGGGCAAGATCGCGGGTCTTGAAGTCCTGCGCATCATCAACGAGCCAACAGCGGCAGCGCTGGCCTACGGCCTCGACAAGAAGGGCTCCGGTACCATCGCGGTCTATGACCTTGGCGGCGGCACCTTCGACGTGTCGATCCTCGAGATCGGCGACGGCGTCTTCGAGGTGAAATCCACCAACGGCGACACGTTCCTCGGCGGCGAAGATTTCGACATGCGCCTCGTCAGCTACCTCGCCGACGAGTTCAAGAAGGAGCAGGGCATCGACCTGCGCAGCGACAAGCTGGCTTTGCAGCGCCTGAAGGAAGCCGCTGAAAAGGCCAAGATCGAGCTGTCGTCGACGACCCAGACCGAAATCAACCTGCCCTTCATCACCGCCGATGCCTCCGGGCCCAAGCACTTCACCCTGAAGCTCACGCGGGCCAGGTTCGAATCGCTGGTCGACGACCTGATCCAGAAGACCGTCGATCCGGTGCGGCAGGCCCTCAAGGACGCCGGTGTCACCACCGCCCAGATCGACGAAGTCGTGCTGGTCGGTGGCATGACGCGCA
>JANMFA010000104.1:0-1808 GCA_031377545.1 Hyphomicrobiales bacterium
TGCCGGTGATGGCGGCCTACCTCCTGTTCGTCGGCTTCATCTTCGTCTCGATCAACATGGCGGTTGACGTGATCTATGCACTCGTCGATCCGCGCCTGCGGGCGAGGGTGGCCTGATGGCGATGCCAGGAGCGCTCACAGCCATCATGGGGGTGCTGCGCATCAGGCGCGTGTCGGGCTGGATGATCCGGCTGCACCGGGCACGGCCACCGCTGTCCGTGATGGCGGCAGGGCTCATAGCTGGAAGCCTGCTGCTGCTTGCCCTGTTCGCGCCACAGGTCGCGCCCAGCAATCCGCTCGATCTGGCCTCATTCAATCTGGCGGACAGCGAGATTCCGCCTGTCTGGGCCGAGGGCGGCGACAAGCGGTTCTGGCTGGGCACGGACAATCAGGGCCGCGACATGCTGTCGGCCATCCTCTATGGCGCGCGGGTTTCGATCATGATCGGCGGCGGTGCCGTGCTGCTGGCTGCACTCGTCGGCGTGTCACTGGGCCTCCTCGCGGGGTATCTGGGCGGGCGAACCGACGCCATGATCATGCGCATCGGTGATGTGATCCTGTCTTTTCCGACAATTCTGCTGGCCCTGCTGGTGGCGGGCCTTGCCCGCGCCATCTTTCCGGAGGCGGCCAGCCCCCGCTACGTCCCTTTTGTGCTGATCAGCGCCGTGGCCATCCATGACTGGGTGCAGTATGCCCGCACGGTTCGTGCGGCCACGATGGTGGAAAGCGCCAAGGACTACATCAAGGCCGCGCGTGTGATCGGCCTGCCTTCACGGCGCATCATGTTCCGGCATATTCTGCCCAACGTCATGAGTCCTGTGCTGGTGATCGCGACGATCAATCTCGCAGGTGCCGTGCTGACCGAGGCCACGCTCTCGTTCCTCGGAGTCGGCATGCCGCCGACCTATCCGTCGCTGGGCACGCTGATCCGTATCGGCAACGAATTCGTTTTCTCCGGCATCTGGTGGATCGCGCTCTTTCCTGCGCTCGCACTGGTCATCCTCGTTCTCGCGGTGAACGTCATTGGCGACTGGCTCCGTGACCGGTTCAATCCCAAGCTTCGGGGCGGGCGCTGATGGCCGTTCCAGCGCTCAGCATCGAGAATCTGCGGGTAGAATATCCTCATGAGGATGGCGGCGTGCTGGTTGCGGTGGACGATGTTTCGCTCAGCATCGCACCGGGAGAGATCCATGCCGTTGTGGGCGAATCCGGCGCGGGCAAGACGACGGTTGCCAACGCGCTGATCGGCCTCATCGAAAGGCCGGGCCGTGTCACCGGCGGAACGATGCGCATCGGCGGTGCTGTGCTTGATCCCGCGACAGGAAAAGGTGACGGCCTGCAGCTCGGTCGCGATATCGGCGTGATCTTCCAGGATCCGATGACCAGTCTCAATCCGCTGTTCACGATTGAAAGCCAGCTGACGGAAACCATGCGGTTTCATCTGGGGCTTGGTGCGGCAGAATGCCGGGCCCGGGCGCTGGACCTCATGCGGGCCGTGGGCATTCCTGAGCCGGAGCGGCGCTTGCGGAGCTATCCGCACCAGCTTTCGGGCGGGCAGCGCCAGCGTGTCGTCATCGCAGCGGCCCTGTCCTGCAATCCCAAGCTGCTGGTTGCCGACGAGCCGACGACGGCGCTCGACGTCTCGGTGCAGGCGCAGATCCTGACACTCATCAAGGACCTTGCCCGCACGCGCGGGCTTGGCGTCATGCTGGTCACGCACAACATGGGCGTGGTGGCGGAAACAGCCGACACGCTGACGGTCATGCTGCGCGGGAAGGCTGTGGAGCAGGGGCCGGTCGCGGAAGTCAT
>JANMFA010000124.1:0-5864 GCA_031377545.1 Hyphomicrobiales bacterium
GCTTCGGCTTCGGCATTGCCGGAGGTCGGCCGGTTTTTGCCTCGCCCGGCGGATTGCTCGACATGGTCGCGGTCAACATCGTGTTTTCACCACCCTTTGCCAGACATCTTGTTGGCAAGTCCTTCCATTCCGGAATTCTCAAGGAAGGTAAGCTGGCCGATAGCCTTCCGGCAACCGACCGGACCAGCCGTCTGGTGTTCGCGGCCATCGACGACGACAGGCTCGTGCCCTTTGTCATGGACAAGCCGGGCGCCGTCGAACTGGCCAGAGCAAAGGCTGCAATCTTCCTGCCGGAAGGCTCACGCCATCGCCGCAAGGGCGAGACGGTGCCGTATATTCTCCTCGGCTCTTCGATCTGACAGGGATCGGCGATTGACCAGCCATTGCCAGCGTCTATGGGAGTGTTCCATCTGGACACAGGCAAAGGACGACAATGGTTTCTCGTGAGGATGTGATCGCAGCGCTGGCAGGCATCGCCGGTCCGAATGGCTCGACGTCTTTGCCGGAAAGCGGAGCCCTTTCCGAAATCGTCATCCATCAGGGCAAGGTCTATCTCTCGATTGCTGTCGATCCCGCACGCGCGCAGGCGTCCGAGGCGCTGCGCAAGGCGGCAGAGGACGCCATCAAGGCGATGCCTGATGTCGCCGGTGCGATGGTGACGCTGACAGCAGAGAAACCAAAGGGAAGCGCTCCGCCGGCTCCTCCTCAGCCAGGCCCGCGCGCGCAGGCGGCAACGACCCAGTCGGGCCCGCCCGGCGTCAGGCACATCATCGCCGTGGCTTCCGGCAAGGGCGGGGTCGGCAAATCGACAACGGCCTGCAACCTGGCACTGGGTTTTGCGGCGGAAGGCCTGCGGGTTGGTGTGCTGGATGCCGATATCTATGGTCCGTCCATGCCCAAGCTTTTTGGCATTCGTGGCAGGCCGAAGATCAAGACAGGCCGCATCCTGATGCCCATGGAAGGCTATGGCTGCAAGGTCATGTCCATCGGCTTTCTGGTCGAGGAAGACACCGCCATGATCTGGCGCGGACCCATGGTAATTTCGGCGCTGAACCAGATGCTGCGCGAGGTCGACTGGGGCGATCTTGACGTGCTGGTGGTCGACATGCCGCCCGGGACCGGCGATGCGCAGCTTACCATGAGCCAGTCCGTGCCGCTCGCAGGAGCGGTCATCGTCTCGACACCGCAGGATCTGGCGCTCATCGATGCACGGCGTGGCGTTGCCATGTTCCAGAAGGTGAATGTGCCGATTCTCGGCGTGATCGAGAACATGAGCTATTTTCTCTGCCCGGATTGCGGCACCCGCTCCAACATCTTCGGCCATGGCGGCGCGCGCGATGAAGCCTCCCGGATCGGCGTGCCGTTCCTGGGAGAAATCCCGCTGCACATGGAGATCCGCGAGAATGCCGATGGCGGAACGCCGGTGGTCGTGACAGCGCCTGACAGCGGCCATTCAAAGGCCTACCGCGCCATTGCCAAGCGGATCTGGCAGGGACTGGAAGCTGGCACAGCCCAGCGGGCAGCGCCCCGTATCGTGATCGAATAGGGAGTGACCTGTGCAGCTTGCCAATGGCTATTACCAGCTTCCACCGGGCAAAATGGCCAATGCCGTGACCTGGATGGAGTTGAATGATCTGACCCAGCCCGTGGAACCGCCACCGCCCGGCTTTGCCTTGCGCAAGCTCAGCCAGGCTGACGCCACCTTGCACCGCAAGCTCTACCGCGACATCGGCGAGCCCTGGCTGTGGAGCGGGTTGCTGATGAAGGGCAAGAGCGAGATGGAGGCCTATCTCGCGGATGACAAGGTCCTGAGTTTCGCGGCCTACGACAGCGCACGAGCCATTGGCATGCTCGACCTCGAGCTGTCACGTGACGGTGTCGAGATCGTGTATTTCGGCCTGGCCCCCTCGCATACGGGCAAGGGTGCGGGCAACTGGCTGATGGCCGAGACGATCCGTATCGCGCGCGAAGCCGGGCAGAAGCGGCTCTGGCTGCACACCTGCAACTTCGATCATCCCAAAGCCATCGTGTTCTACCAGAAACAGGGCTTCGCGATCTATGCGCAGGGATTCGAGATCATGGATGACCCGCGCCGTGACGGGCGGCTGCCAAAATCCGCAGCGCCCCATGTTCCACGGCTCGCGTAAGCCTACGCCCAGGCGCGCTGCGAAAGCTTCTTCTCGAAGGAATCGAGCTTCTTGTTCTTCTGCATGGTGAGGCCGATGTCATCGAGCCCGTTGAGCAGGCAGTGCTTGCGGAACGGATCGATCTTGAAACTGATCGTGCCGCCGTCAGGCCCCTGAATGGTCTGCGCCTGGAGATCAATGGACAGCGTGGCATTGGCACCGCGATCCGCATCCTCGAACAGCTTCTCCAGTTCCTCCGGGGTCACCACAATGGGCAGGATGCCGTTCTTGAAGCAGTTGTTGTAGAAGATATCGGCGAAAGAGGTCGAGATGACGCAGCGGATGCCGAAGTCCAGCAGCGCCCAGGGGGCATGCTCGCGCGATGAGCCGCAGCCGAAATTGTCGCCCGCGACCATGATGTTCGCCTTGCGGTAGGCCGGCTTGTTCAGCACGAAATCCGGGTTTTCCTTGCCCTTGTCGTCATAGCGCATTTCGGAAAACAGGGCCGAGCCCAACCCGGTGCGCTTGATCGTCTTCAGGTACTGCTTGGGAATGATCATGTCGGTATCGACATTGATCACCTTCAGCGGTGCGGCGACGGAGGTGAGCTTGTTGAAGGGCTGCATCGGTTTCCCCTGAGGTCGATTTTGCCGCCTTGATAACGCATCGCGCCGGGATCGCAACCGATTCACCATGTCCTTTCGCGGATTTTGAAGATTTGTCAGGCATAGCTGCAGCATGATGGATGACTCGATTCCCAGGCCCCTCAAGCAATTCGCCGAGCGCGAGTTTGTTGGCGAGAAGCTGATCTGGGCCGAGCGTCCGGACAACCGGATCGCAGTCCTCCTGTCTTTCGGCATCTGGCTCTTCGCCATTCCCTGGACGGCGTTCTCACTGTTTTGGATCAGCGTTCCCGGCGCAGCGCTCTACGAAGCCTATACAGGGCACCTGGTCGGCGCGCCGAAAGGGGCTCCAACCTTTGCGATGTGGGCATTCGCCCTGTGGGGCGTACCTTTTGTCCTGATCGGGTTCGGCATGCTGCTTGCGCCGCTCTACACCTGGCGAAAGGGCAGCCAAACGCTCTTCGTGCTGACCAACAAGCGGCTTGCAACGCTGCAGGCCGGCTCTTCTTTCAAGGTGATAAGCGTCTATCCGCAGGAAATCTCCGGCTTCAGCCGCAAGGAAGGGCCCGACGGTCGCGGCACGCTCGTGGTTTCCCTGGGTTACGAGCGCGATTCGGACGGCGATCGTGTGCCGAAATCGGCTGAGTTCGGCGTCATCACCGATGTGCGCAAGGTCGAGGCGATGGTTCGCGCGCTCTCCGACCGGAAGCCATGACACTGCCGGAGCCGTTGGGAGCTCCCAACAGCTGACAGACTATCCTGCCGCCTTCTCGATCGCCTCCATGTCGGCATCGCTCAGGCCAAAGTGGTGCCCGATCTCGTGCACCATCACATGCGTCACCAGATGGCCCAGAGTCTCGTCGTGCTCGGCCCAGTAGTCCAGCAGAGGTCGCCGGTAGAGCCAGACCATGTTGGGGAATTGCCCGGTCTGCGGCGCAGCGCTGTCCTGCGCCATGCCGATACCCCGGAACAGACCGAGCAGATCGAACGGTGTCTCGCATTCCATCTCATCCAGAGTTTCCTCATCGGGAAAATCATCGACCTTGATGACAACACCAGCGCAGAGCGTGCGGAAAGCCTCCGGCAGCCTGTCATAGGCGTCGATTGCCAGCGCTTCGAATTCCGCCAGGCTGGGTGCCTTCTGGCTAGCAAGGTTAACAATCGGTTTCACTGGCACGGGCAGGATAACTCCGGCATCGTTCGGGCATGAACGAAGATGACAGAAATGTAAGGCGGCCGTCAGCCAGCGTACAGGGCGATCCCGCTAGTTTCTCCAGCAGCAGCCGGGACAGTTCGCGGCCGGGAGAGAACCAGATGCCGATGTCCTTGCTCCAGGGTGCGAAAGCAGCCGCCTTCGATGCCCATGGCCGCCTTCTGGTGTATGCCGCGCCGCTGGTGACAGGCTTCGTCGGCGCGCCCCTGGCGCTTTCAACGGGCAAGCCGCTGCGCAGGCCGAAGGCGCAGCAGCGGAAGAACTGGGCCAAGCGCCGCGCCTATGGCGTCTGAGCAAGCGATCCGAGCTGGCCAGAGGCATTCTTAGGAACCTTTGGTCCAACCTCCACGTTGATCGACACAGCAAAGGTGAAGCCATGGACCATGATGTCAGTGCCGTCATTTCGCGCCGCAAGGCCTTCGCAATGATTTTCGCCGCTTTCGCCGGCTCAGTCGCCATTCTGTCGACGACAAGCGAGGCCGAGGCAAAGCGCGGAGGTCGTGGTCGTGGCGGGCGCGGGCAGCCGTTCGGCTGGAGTCGCGGGCGCAAGCGCGGCTGGGCCAAGCGCGGCGGACCCAAATGGCGGTGGTGACGTCCTGACACCTTTCGACTAGGGAGGGGCGTCTGTCACTCACGGTTGCCGCCTTGCCCCGCTTCAAGCTCACCATCGAATACGACGGCACGCCCTATCTGGGCTGGCAGTCGCAACGCACCGGTGGCGGTGTCCAGAACGCGCTCGAAAAGGCCATCGGCGTCATATCCGGCGAGGATATCCGCCTGATGGTCGCGGGGCGCACCGATGCCGGAGTGCATGCACTGGCGCAGGTGGCGCATGCCGATCTCACCAAGGACTGGCGCACCGACAGCCTGCGCGACGGCCTCAACGGCATTCTGGCGCAGGCCGAGGAGCGCATCAGCATCATTGCCGCCGAAAAGGCTCCGGAGGGTTTCAATGCCCGGCTGAGCGCGAAGCGCCGACATTATCTCTATCGCATCATCAATCGGCGTCAGCCGTCGCCCCTCGATTTCCGCCGGGCGTGGCACGTGCCTTCACCGCTCGATGCCGCTGCAATGCATGTCGCGGCGCAACGGCTCCTCGGCCACCATGATTTCTCCACCTTTCGTGCTGCAGCCTGTCAGGCCAAAAGCCCGATGAAGACGCTGGAGCGTCTGGATGTCAGCCAGACCGGCGAGATCATCGAAATCCGCACCTCGGCGCGGTCATTCCTGCACAATCAGGTCCGCCGCATGGTGGGATCGCTCGTCATGTGCGGCAAGGGACAATGGAGCGCCGACGATCTGCAGGCGGCGCTGGAGGCGCAGGACACCCAGCGCTCTGGCGCACAGGCCCCACCCTGGGGGCTCTACTTTACAGGCGTCGACTATTGATCGCGGATCATGCCATCAGTCCGGTGATCCCGTCATAGGTGAGCTTCACGGCCACGAAAAACAGCAGACCGTAGAGGATGCGGTAGAACAATTCCGTCGGGATGCGCCGGACCAGCCAGATTCCGAACAGGGTTGCGGCAGCCGCTATGGGCGTGAGCACGAGCGATGTTGCCAGATTCTGGCTGGAAAAGACGCCGAGCGCCGCCAGCGGTGCAATCTTGACCAGGTTGATCATCGCGAAATAGATGACGAAGGTGCCCGACAGCACCTCCTTCGCAAGCTTTTGCGGCAGCAGGTAGATCGACAGCGGCGGCCCGCCGACATGGCTGATGAAGCTCGTGAACCCAGCGATGGTGCTCCAGACCGTTCCCCGCGCCAAGTCCGGCTGGCGGGGTGGCAGTTCCCTGCCCCTCAGCATCCAGGTCTGGAGGCAGAAGGCGAGTGACATGAGTCCCAGGACCAGCCGTATCCCTGCGTCAGAGACATAGCTCGCGGTCAGATAGCCCAGCGCTG
>JANMFA010000130.1:0-8068 GCA_031377545.1 Hyphomicrobiales bacterium
AAGCGCTGGGATACGTCCAGCCTCGTGGCACGGCTGGAGAAGTGACAGCGCTGGTGTAAGCCATTAGGCTCCCTCCCGTGCCGACGGAGATCGGATTATGGGAGGTTTTCATGTTGAGGAATACAAGGCGCGCAGCCCTGAGTGGTGCTGCGCTCATTTTGGTCAGTGCGGCTCTGGTTGGCGGTGCCAATGCGCAGCAAGCGGACCGCAATCCACAGGGCATGGCATTGGACCGGATGGAGCGCATCGCCCCCGCCATGAAGGCCGAGGTCGCCAAGGGCACTTTCCCGGGTGCCGTGACGATGATCGCCCGTGACGGGCGTATCGTGCATTTCGAAGCGCATGGTTTCATGGACCAGACCAAGGCTCGGCCCATGCAGAAGAATGGGCTCTTCATGCTGGCGTCGATGACGAAGCCGCTGACATCCGTTGTTGCGATGCAACTGGTGGAAGAGGGCCTGATCAAGCTCAATGATCCGATCAGCCGCTGGCTGACCGAACTCAAGGACGTCCAGGTCGAGGTCCGGCGCACCGGTGCGGATGGTCAACCGATGACCGAGCTTGTCGCGCCAACGCGCCCCATCACGGTGCAGGATCTCCTTCGCCATACGTCTGGTCTGACCTATGCGGGAAGCTCTCCTTCCACGCGTATTCGCGAAGACTATGTCCGTGACAACATCGAGGGACGAGTTGCCAACATCAGCGCATCGCAGATGCTGGAAAAGCTCGGGAAGATTCCGCTCGCGCATCAGCCTGGCACGGCGTTCGAGTATTCGATCTCGACCGATGTGCTGGGCCTTCTGATCCAGCGCGTCCTGCGCAAGCCCCTCGACCATGTGTTCGAGGAGCGGATCACAGGGCCGCTCGGCATGCGGGATACAACATGGTGGGTTCCACCCGCGAAACGCAGCCGTCTGGCTGAAGCCTTTGATACCGATCCACAGAAAAAGGGTGCCTGGGATGCCTACCGCATTCTCGAGGACAATGCGGGCAAGCAATACTTCCGTGGCGGTGCCGGGCTGGTCTCGACTGCCGAGGACTACCTGAAGTTCGCCCAGATGATCCTGAACAAGGGCGAATTGAACGGGCGGCGGCTGCTGTCGGCAAAGACCGTTGATTTCATGCTGTCGAACCACCTGGTCGGCATGGGCGGGACGACCGCAGCGACAACGGGACCGGGCTATGGATTCGGCCTCGGCTTCGCGGTGCGTCTGCAGGATGGTTTCGGTTTTGCGCCGGGCAGCACGGGGGATGCCATGTGGGCCGGGGCCTGGGGTACCAGCTTCTGGATCGATCCCAAGGAGAAGCTGGTCGGCATCCTGATGGCGCAGGATCTGTCCAATCGTTTCCAGACCCGGATGCTGTTCAAGAACCTCGTCTATGGCGCGATGGTCAGGACGCGGTAGCTTCGGCAACCCGGTTCCGCAATTCCGGCAGAAGCTCCATCCCGAACCAGGGATGGCGTTTCAGCCAGCCGCTGTTGCGCCATGAGGGATGGGGCAGGGGGATGATGCGGGGCGTCGTGCTGCCTGCGCTGATCTCCCGCCATGCCATCACCGTTTCCGTGAGGCCGTGGCTTTTCCACTGCGGCAGATGCCAGTCGCGCGCGTACTGGCCGATGACGAGGATGAGCCGGAGATCCGGCAGGGCATCAAGGACCGGCTTGCGCCAGCGCGGGGCGCATTCCCGCCGCGGCGGCAGATCGCCACCCTTGGCATCCAGGCCAGGGAAACAATGGCCCATGGGCACAATGGCGATCCGGGAGGCATCGTAGAAGACCGCCTCGTCGATCCCCATCCATTGCCGCAGGCGGTCGCCGGACGGGTCCGTGAAGGGCTTGCCGCTGGCGTGCACGCGGGTGCCGGGTGCCTGTCCCGCGATCAGGATTGTTGCGGAGGCGGCAACCTGGATGACGGGGCGCGGCTCATGCGGCAGCACAGGGCCAGACTGCGGCGCATCCCGGCAGATGCGGCAGGCCCTGAGGTCAGTGACGAGCGTATCGAGCGACGTGGTCACGTGGTGTCATCCGTTGCGATGTCACGGGATCGCAGGTCCATGGCTTGCCGTTGTCCGTGTGATCATGGGGGTTTCCGCTTTGCTGGATGCCGATGATTTCCCGATGGCCCTTGTCGACAAGTCTGGCGCGGATGCCTGCATCGCCGAGACGATGGAAGGTCCAGCAGAACTCACCTTTGGCGCGGCCCTTCGCATAGTAGTAGCAGACCCGGTTGTCGCGGATGTCCCAGCAGGCATTGTCGTTGGGCTCGCGGTTGTTGTGGCCGAGCGCGCGACCATCGGCTGCATGATACTCGCTGTAGGGCTCGCCGTTGTCATAACGGCCCGTGATCGTGTTGCCGGTGATGAGCCCGCGCAGGTCGGCCGCTGAAACTCCATCCTCGCCAGCCAGCGCCGCACCCACAGACAGACCAAGCGCCAGGACACAGGCCGCGCTGCGCCTCAAGCCGGTGCATGCCGAAGGACATGCGATCACCGCGACGCCTGCAGCGTGGAACCGCGCGGGCGCGGGGTCATGTTCTGTGACGACAATGGCTCGCAGGACCAGGCTTTGCCGTTGTCCGAGAAGTCGTGGGGATTGCCTGCCTGCCAGATGCCGGATGCTTCCACACCACTGTCGCGCGAACGCAGGCGATAGCCGTTCTCGGACACCTGCCGGAATGTCCAGCAATAGGTTCCGGCGGACGAGCCGCCTGCGTAATAATAGCATACTGCATCGCCCTTGATGTCCCAGCAGGCGTTGTCGTTGGGCTCGCGGTTGTTGTGGCCATAGACCTGTCCGGTCGGTGCATGCCATTCGCTGTAGGGCATGCCGGTATCGTGGCGACCGGTGACGGTATGGCCGGAAATCATGGCGCGCAGCGCTTCCGCGCGCATTGGACCGCGCTGATCCGTGGCCTGTGCCGTGCCACACAGCAGACCTGACACGACAAGCAGGATCGAAGGCCGAAGCATCGGTCAGGCCGTAGCGCTGGGACGGGCCGACACCAGCGCGTGCCAGCGCCGGACATGGCTGCAATCCTCGGGGATCTGGAGTTTCGGCAATCTCATGAAATCAACCGCGATCTGGGCCGTGATGTCGGCGATGGTGTAGGTGTCACCCGTGACGAATGTGTGGCGGGCCAGTTGGCTGTCCAGCATGCGCAGATGGGTCGCGACCTTGTCACGGTTGGCCGCGGCCCAGTCCGGCACTTGCGGGATTTCATGCCCGGCCATTGCGGGGTGACCATGGCGGAAGGCAGCGGCAACGCTGTTCAGGAGGCCCAGTTCCACCCTGCGATTCCACATTTCGACTACTGCTTTGTCCTTTGCAGTCGTACCAAACAATGGCGGCTCAGGATGCAGTTCTTCAAAATAGCGGCAGATCGCGACCGATTCCGCAATTGTGGTGCCGTCATCCAGTTCCAGCACCGGAATGGCCTGCTGCGGGTTCATTGTGGTGAAAGCGTCGGTCTTGTGCTGCATCTGGCCAAGATCGACCTGCTCCAGAGGCGGCATGGCGATCCCCTTCTCGGCGAGGAAGACGCGCACGCGGCGCGGATTGGGGAAGCGACCGCCGTCATAGAGCTTCATGGATTGTCTCCCGTTCCGCCAGTCATAGCGCTGCCGACGCCGCCTTGTCACCGGACATGCATCGGGGAAGCGTGCAAAAACAAGGGCGGGATTGCTCCCGCCCTTTGCCGTTCTACTGGATTTTCAGGGGCGGCGGATCGAAGCCGGGAAGTCCTGGCAAGCCGCCGGGGGCGCCTGGCGGTCCCAGGCCCGGGATCGTGATGTTCTTCAGTGCATCATCGACCTGCTGCTGGTTCAGCGTGGTGCCGGTATCGAGCCAGTACGTGACACTGCCCGGCCAGACGATCAGGATGGCCACCAGCGCGAGCTGCAGGAACAGCCAGGGGATCGCACCCATGTAGATATCGGTGCTCTTGATCGACGGCGGCGCAATGCCGCGCAGATAGAACAGGGCGAAGCCGAATGGTGGATGCATGAAGCTGGTCTGCATGTTGGCGCAAAGCAACACGCCAAACCAGATGAGATCGATGTTGAGCTTTGTGGCGGCCGGAACCAGCAGCGGGATCACGATGAAGGCGATCTCGAAGAAGTCGAGGAAGAACGCCAGGACAAAAACAAAGATGTTCACGACGATGAGGAAGCCGATCTGCCCGCCCGGCAGGCCCTTCAGCATGTCCTCGATCCAGTGACCTCCACCCACGCCCTGGAAAACGAGGCTGAAGATACGCGCGCCGATGAGGATGAAGGCGACCATGGATGTCAGGCGCATGGTCGAGCTCATGCCCTGCCAGGTGAGGTCCCATGTCAGGCGGCGATTGATGGCGGCAAGAACGAACGCGCCCACCACGCCCATCGCGCCGGCTTCGGTCGGTGTCGCCAGCCCCATGAAGATCGTGCCCAGCACAAGGAAGATGAGGACAAGCGACGGAACCATCCCCTTGGTGCATTTCCAGACCAGCGGCCAGCCGCGGATCGTTCGGGCCTCGGGCGGCAGCGCTGGAACTTCCTTGGGGTAGAAGATGCTCAGGACAAAGACATAGGCGATGAACAGGGCGATCTGGATCATCGACGGTCCAATTGCACCCTTGTACATATCGCCGACGGATTTTCCGAGGACGTCGGCCAGAACCACCAGCACGAGGGATGGCGGGACAAGCTGGGTGATCGTGCCGGACGCCGCAATGACGCCCGTGGTGTGGCGCACGGAGTAGCCGTATTTGAGCATCACCGGCAGGGAGATGACGCCCATGGCAATGACCGATGCCGCCACCGTTCCGGTGATGGCTCCAAGCACCGCACCCACGATGATCACGGCATAGGACAGACCGCCACGCATGGAACCGAACAACTGGCCGAAGCCTTCCAGCAGGTCTTCCGCCAGGCCGCAGCGCTCGAGGATTGCGCCCATCAGGGTGAAGAACGGGATCGAAAGCAGCAGGTCGTTCGAGATGATTCCGTAGAGCTGGTAGGTCATGTTGCCGAAGAAATCCGGCTGGAACAGGCCCAGATAGATCGCGGCATAGCCGAAGATCATGCCGACAGCGGCAAGCGAAAATGCGGCCGGATACCCGATCAACATAAACAGGATCAGGCCCCCGAACATGATCGGGGCCATATTGCTTTTGAAAACTTCAATCATTGCAGCGGCTTCTCGTAAGCGAACTCGCGGACATAGTCAGAGGTCAAAGCCGCATAACATTTGATGCTCTCGGCGATCGCCTGGAGCAGAAGGAGAAAGAACCCGACCGGCAAGATCAGCTTGACCGGCCAGCGCATCAGACCGCCAGCATTGGTCGAACCTTCGCCAATGCGCCAGGATTCAACGAACCAAGGCCAGGTGATCGTGATCATCATCAGACACATGGGAATGAGGAAGAAAACGCCACCGATCAGGTCGATCCAGGTGCGTGTCCGCTCGCTGACTGCGCCATAGACAAGGTCAACGCGCACATGCTCGTTGACCTTCAGCGTCCATGCACCACCGAACAGCACCATTGCGGCAAACATGTACCACTGCGCTTCGAGGAATCCGTTGGAATTGTCGGAATAGGCACGGGCGATCGAATTGATCTGGGAACCAAAAGTGGGGTTGTCACGACCGAGCTGAATGAACACGTTCAGCGAGTAGCGGACCATGGCATTTGCGGCGCTTAGCAGCGATGCCAGCAGCACCATCCAGATCGCGATCAGGCCGAATGCCTTGCTGATGCGGTCAATGCCTCTGGCGAATCCCAGCAGCCCCTGCATGTCCACTCCCCGATGCTTGTCTTTTCTATGTCATCGGTCTTTCAACAGTTTCCTGCAGGACGCAACAGGCATTTTGCGCCAAAGGCAGCCCAAGTCAGTTGTCAGGCTTATGGGTGTCATTCCTGAAATGCATAGGTTGCACTGTTACACGGTGTTTCAGGACCGCGGTGCCGTGACGTTCTCACGGTAAAGCGTGTAGAGGCCACTGCCCACGATCAGGGCTATGCCGAACCACTGTGCCGGATCCGGAATATCGCCGAACACAACGAAACCGGCGATGACGGCCCAGATGATCAGCGTGTAGCGGAAGGGCGAAACCGCCGAGACATCGACGTCGCGAAACGCGATGATGATCGCCACATTGCCCAGCAGGACCATGACGGCTGCCCCGGCGAGGTAGCCAACGGTCCTGGTGCTGATGGGAATCCATGGCTCAAACGCCGTCATGACACCGCCCGCAACGGTCATGGTGACAATGCCCGCCGCAGCGACCAGCATGGTTGGAATCCGGATCGGAATCCGGCGGGTCACGACGTCGCGCACGGCGACCCCGCAGGCGGAGAGAAAGGCAAAGATCGCCGCCGTCTGCAGCGTGCCGCTTCCCAGCTTGACAACGAAAAGCATGCCCGAAAACCCGACAAGAACCGCCATCCAGCGGCGCCAACGAACGCGCTCCTTCAGCACGAGAGCCGCAATGATCGTGATCATCAGCGGAGAGAGCAGGAGGATTGCCGTGACGTCGGCAACGCCCATCAGTCCAAGCGCCGAGATGAACGTGTAGGCCACGAAAATCTCGATGGCGCAGCGGGCGAGCAGCAGTGGATTGCCGAGGCCGGCGAGGTTTCGGTGCTGGCCGCGCCAAACGGCCGCACCGCAGATCAGCGCTGACGCAAACAGTCCGCGGACGAAGAGGATCTGGTGAGTGGGCAACTCTACGGCCGCGAGTTTGACCAGCGTGTCATTGACAACGAACAGCGCCATGGCGGCGCACATCGCGAGTATCCCAAGGGTATTGCCGGTCAGTTTCATGGCTGTTGTTCTAGGGGAATCCGTCCGGTTCCGTTGGGGAAGCCTGTGCATGAACCCGGCATCGCCTTGATGCAACATGTTGTTAAGGTTGTTCTTGTATGAAGAGTGCAACTAAGAATAGAATTATCGGATGTCGACTCATGAAACTGCTGCGATCGCTGTGGTCGACTGACCCGCAAATGCCTGAAGCGGCGATCGCTGAAACGTCTCAATCTTCCAGAACGTTTGTCGCTGCCGCTCCACAACGGACGTCGGATGTCGCGGTCATGTCCACGCTCGACATGGTCGAGAGCGACCTGCTGGGGGCCGTACGGGACGTGAACGATACCGCAACCCAGGCGAGCGATGCTGCCGCCCTGGCCGGGAGTGTCCTGAAAGACATCCGTGAGCGGACGGGAGAAGCGACCGAGGCAACAAACCACATCGCGATCGAGATCACGGAGATTGCGCAGGCCGCCGAGGAATTCTCATCCTCATCGGCCGAGATCGCGCGCATTGTCGAGGATTCGTCATTGGGAGCTGGCCGGGCGTCGCAAAGCGCCTCGGCGATGCAGAACACCTTCCAGTCGCTCTCTGCCGCAGCCACCGAGATCGGATCGATTCTTGAGATCATTTCGGGAATTGCCCGCCAGACCAACCTCCTTGCGCTGAACGCGACGATCGAAGCCGCAAGGGCAGGCGAGGCCGGTCGCGGATTCGCCGTGGTGGCACAGGAGGTCAAGGGCCTTTCGGCAGCCAGCGAGAAAGCCGCAGGAGATATCCGCGTGCGCATCGAACTGCTGCAGAAACTGGTCGTCGACTCCACAGGGGAGGCCAATCGCGTGGCGGAAGAAGTCAGCGGCCTCATGCCCCTGTTTTCGGCGGCTGCGGCGGCCTCGGAGCAGCAAAGGACTGCCGCGAAAGAACTGGCCATGCAGGTCAGCCATTCGGCGCATTTTGCCACGCAGGTCAAACAGACAATGGCAGCGATCGATGCGGCCGCAGGCCATGCCTCGGACCAGAGCGAAACCGCCCATGACAGTGCCCTGAAGGTGACCGACAGCATCTCCCATCTTGGCCGCCGTTTCGTGACGGTCATCCGGCAGACAGACCTTGGCAACCGGCGCAAAAGTGGCCGTTTGCCGGTGGAATTGCCGGTCCGCGTTGTCTCGGCCAAGGGTATCGCCGATGTCGCTACAATCGATCTGAGTACCGGTGGCTTGCTGCTGGCTGATCTGAAGGGTGTGCTGCCGGATGTCGGCGGGCAGATGGAACTCAAGCTTGG
>JANMFA010000142.1:0-23628 GCA_031377545.1 Hyphomicrobiales bacterium
GGGAAGGACAGAAAAATGTGCAACGCCCGTTAACTTTAACGCATTCCTAAACTCATAACCCATTGAAATCGCGCTATTTTCATCCCTTCCAACGGGTTAACACACCCGTTTTAACACCCTGTTCATGGTTAATCTTTCCCCGGCAGTAAGCCTACCCGTGGCGTAACCATGTTTCTTGACGTTGCGTTACCTGCCGCAACGGCACCTTCCTGATCGTCAAACCGAGGCAGAACGCTTCGGTGCCCCAGAACGGGGCGTCAGTACGAAACAGGAGTTTCACAATGTCTATCTCTCTCTCCCAGGGTATGCGCAACGCTCTCTATTCGATGGGCGATATCCAGAGCAACGTCGACATGGCCAACAAGCGTCTTGCCACTGGCAAGAAGGTCAATTCGGCGCTCGACAATGCCAAGTCCTACTTTGCTGCACAGGGCTTCGCCAAGGAAGGGCGTGACGTTTCCGCGCTTCTCGATGGCATGGACAACGGCATTCGTGTTGTCCGCAAGTCGCTTGATGCTGTCAAGGGCATGACCAAGCTCATCGAGTCGGCCCAGGCGCTTGCTCGTTCGGCCCAGTCCCTGGCCACGACGGACACCACCGGCCGTGATGCCTATGCCACCCAGGCTGCGGAATTGCTGACACAGGCCTCGCGCCTTGCCTTCGATGCGAGCCACAACGGCAACACGCTCCTGCAGGTCCATGCCGTTGTTCCTGCAAACACGGAAGTGATCACCAACACCGCGATCCTGGCTGCTGCGCAGACCAAGATCACGCTGAAGGCCACTGACGCTCGTTTCAGTGTCGCCACCGGTGTCGGCTCGGCTGCTCTGGTGACCGCCACGCACGGTATCCAGGCAACTGCTGTGGCCAACTCGCCGGAAACCTTCGCAACTGTGACCGGTGACTGGGCTGGTGCCAACGCAGCACGCGTCGATACGTTCATTGCCTTCGCCAGCACAGCGCTGACGAACCTGCAGGCACGAGCCTCCAACCTTGCGACACAGGCCTCGGCGATCGAAATTCGCCAGGACTTCAGCAAGTCATGGGTTCGCAACAACAACGAAGCGGCAGATTATCTGACGCTGGCTGACATCAACGAGGAAGGCGCAAACCTCTCGGCTCTGCAGACGAAGCAGCAGCTCGCGGTTCAGGCTCTCTCGCTGGCAAGCCGTTCGGACCAGGCGATCCTTCGTCTCTTCTGATCTCTGACCAGACCTACCAGAAACAGGGAACGGCGGGCGAAAGCCCGCCGTTTTCCATTGCGTCGCTTAGGCGACGCGGAGTGTCTTGACCACGACGTCAATCAGTTCATTGAATTCACCCTGGGGCGTCGTGCGCTTGGCCCATTTGAACTCGACCTCGTCGGCGTTCGAGCCAATATGGAACTCCCGTGTGGGTGTGATCACTGTTGTGTCGTGATTGACGACGATCTCGACCGCGTGCCGCATTTCAGCAAACTTCGCTGCAATCCGCAGCAGGGCCGAGTAGTAAGGCTCTTTCCTCCAGGCATCGGGCATGCCGGGATCAACCATGACGACCAGCACATTGTGCGTCGTCATGTGGTTGAGCACCAGCTTGCTGCGATCAGGCCGCCATTCATCACCAAGAAGCGGATCGAGAATCCACGTGCAAACGAAATCCCGGCAGAACTGCGGACGTTCCTGCCAGATGCCGCACCCCTTGCCTGGCTTGCAGTGCTTGCACCACTGGCCACGCGGCTTGTTGTTGATGGGCGGCACGTCATAGACCTTGCAGCACATGGTGCAGGAACCGCAGGAACGGGTCGGGGCTGTTTGGGTGGCTTCAGACATCGTTCGAACGTTTCGTTAACCATGGCAATTTCGTTGCATCGACCTTGCCGCATCATGGTTAACGGAAAGTTTTCGCACCCCTCCCTTCTCTCGCCTGCGGGAGAAGGTGGCTGCCGGAGGCAGACGGATGAGGGCAGGCCCTTGCCTTAACGGCCTTTCCCCGCCAGAAGCCGGGCATGTCAGATGACCCCATCGCTGCCTATGCGCATCGCCCCAGGCCCTATTCCCAAGGCATCGAATTCCGCCTGATGCCGGAGCATCTGACCATCGGGCAGGGGCTGAAGTCCGGCGATCTGCACTACGGGGACATCGCGATGATCAAGGTGATGTTCAAACCCCGCAATTCCTCCGGCCAGGGCTATGCCACCACGATCTACCGGCGTGGCGGGCGCACGACGGTCATTTCAAACCTGTCATGGAAAAACCTGCTGGAGGTGGAGACGCAGGATGCGTCCTACCGTCGCTTCATCGAGGCCCTTGTGCGCCAGACAGCGGCACGCAATCCGGCGGTCATCCTTAAGGCGGGTATGCCGCGCTGGCTGCATCTTCTCACGGGCGTAGCGGGTGCTGCGACTGTGGCAGGGGCCAGCACTGTCGTAGTTCACGCCCTGTGGACCAGAAACTGGCCGATGGCACTGTTTGCCGCCCTGATGGCGATGTATTTCGGCTGGTGGTCGTTCCGCTACGTGTCCCTGAACACGCCACGCGCGTTTGGGCCGGATGCGATTCCGGAGGACGTGCTGCCGAAGGCAGTCGGCAGTCGACAGTAGGCAACAGGGCTTCTTCACGACTGCCGAATGCCCACTATCACCCCTGCTTGGCCGGGGTCGACACCGTCAGCCCGTCGAGATCCGCCTTCATCTTGATCTGGCAGGACAGCCGCGAGGTCGGGCGCACGTCGAAGGCGAAGTCCAGCATGTCGTCCTCCATTGGCTGAGGCTTGCCGACCTTCGCTGACCATTCATCCGCCACATAGACATGGCAGGTGGCGCAGGCGCAGGCACCGCCGCATTCCGCTTCGATGCCGGGGATGCTGTTGCGGATCGCAGTTTCCATCACGGTCGAACCGGTTTCGGCCTCGACGGTACGGCTGGTACCTGTGGCATCGATGAATGTAATCTTGGGCATAAACGTCCTCATGGCGCGACGGAGACCGCCGCATGTCACATCTTACGGCGCCGCTCATAGCCGAGCCCGATGCGTCTGACGAGATGGGAAACGTGCTTACGGGACCAATTGTCTCAGCGTTTCGAGCGTTTTCTCCAGCGTCAGCCGCAGGTTTGCCAGCGCAGCCGCACTGTCAGGCTCCATCTCCAGCCCGGAGGCGGCCTCCGCAAGCGGCCTCGCACCCAGGGCCAGCGCCGAGCCCTTCAGCCGGTGTGCGCTGTCTGCCCGCGCCGCTCCCGTGCCGCCGTCGATGGCCGCCAGGATGGTCGGTGCCTGATCGAGGAACATGGCGATGATCTCGCCCCGGATCGCCGGATCGTGAAAGGTCTGCTCATCCAGTTCCGCCCGATCAATGAATGGCTGCATCGTCGTTGCGTACCTGAACAGGTTCAACCGGGCTATCCCCGCCGTCACCGCCGTTAACGAAGATTTCGGAAAGATTAACAGGAAGTTTGCGCCGCAGGGGGTTTCGCGTCTAAAATCGAAGTTGGTCCTGTGTGGAACTGTCTTTCCGCATGGGGCCTGGGCCGGTTTTGCTGTTCCCGTGTTTGCGTATCCTCGAGGCACTCCTTCCGGAGCGCGGGCACGCCGACATCAGCACCGGCTGCGATGTGGTGTATCGAGGTGAGGCAAGCATGGCCAAAGCAGTCAAGACTCCGGATCCGGCGGAAGCCGCCCTTTCGGCGATCGAAGAAGCACTGAACGGCGTGGCAACCGGGACTGATGGTCCAATGCTGCCGCCGCCTTTGCCGGCAACCGAAGCACCAAGGGCCAGTGGCTCACGGCCTGCTGCGCCAAAGGCCAAGATGCCGAAGGTCGACAAGGCGCCAGAGATCAGCATCGGCAGCCCGCCTCCTATCAATTCTGCCGACGCCGCGCTGATTCCGCCTTTGCCCGCCAATGTCGCAGCACCTGCCGCTGCAGCACCGGATCGTGCGCCTGCGCCCGTTTCCGCTCCCTCCATTGCGCCACCACGCGCCGCAGCCAATGACGACAAGCGCAACGGGGGAGGCCTCCTCAGTGCGTTGCAGGAGCGCCCGTCACGCGGGCCGCTCTGGATGGCTGCACTGCTGTCACTGGGCTGGATGGCGCTTGCCGGTTACTACGTGTTCAACACCTTTCACGCCTCCATCACCGCCACTGGCGGCTATCTGGCGGAAAGCAATCTGCCGACGGCTGTTGCCATTGCCGTGGCGGTGCTTCTGCCCGTGGCCTTCATGTTCGCCGTGGCGTCCATGGTCCGCCGGGCGCAGGAAATGCGCATTGCCGCCCGTGCCATGACGGAAGCGGCGCTGCGTCTGGCGCAGCCTGAATCGATGGCGTCAGACTCCGTGTTCTCGCTGGGTCAGGCGATCCGCCGCGAAGTCGCCTCCATGGGCGACGGCATCGAGCGGGCGGTGGCGCGCGCAAGCGAACTGGAAGCGCTGGTGCACAGCGAGGTGTCACAGCTCGAGCGATCCTATTCCGACAACGAGCTCAAGATCCGCATGCTGCTGGACGAGCTTGCCAACCAGCGCGACGCCATCAACAACAACGCGACATCGGTCCGCGCTGCCATCATGGGCGCGCATGACAATCTCGCCGCCGACATGCAGACCGTGTCGCAGCGCATCACGGAATCCGTGACTGAAGCTGGCGACCGCGTGACGTCCGCACTGGACGAGCGCCGTGACCAGATCGCCAGTTCCCTGTCGCGGGCCGGTGACCAGATGATCGACCAGATCACGGTGCGTTCGTCGGAACTCATCGACCGCCTGTCCGCCACGGGCGAAAGTGTCAACGACAAGATTGCGGCCACCAGCCTCGATGTGACACGCACGATCACCGACAGCGGTGCGCAGCTTGTGGCGGAGATCGCGGATCGCGGCCACACCGTCACGGCCCAGATCGAGAGCACGGGCGGTGCCGTCACGACCCGCTTCAGCGAGAGCGCCGAAGCCGTGAACGAAGCGCTGAATGTGACGGGCAACACGCTCGTCAACTCCATCGCCGATCGCGCCCAGAGCGTGAACGATATGCTGGAGCACACCGGCAATACGTTGGTCAGTGCCATCACCGAGCGGTCGCAGACCGTCAACGAGGCGCTCCAGTCGACTGGGACGATGCTGATTGAGTCGATGACCGAGCATTCCTCGCGCGTCACCGGCACGCTCGACCAGACTGGCCGTTCGCTCATCGATGCGATTGGCGAGCGCGCAACCGAGGTCAACAGCACCATGCGCTCCACCGGCGAGGCGCTGGTCATCGACCTTGGCATCCGTGGTGCCGAGGTGACACAGCGTCTTGAGGAAACCGGCACCAAGATTGCCGAGACCGTCACGTCGCGGGGCGACAGCCTTGCCGCCCGTCTGGTGGAGACCAGCGATCGGATCAACGATTCGATCACCATTCATGGCAAGTCGCTGGAGGAGAGCATCGCCTCGGCCGGGCAGCAGTCGGCGTCGCTCATCTCGGAACAGGTGGGCCATGCACGATCCGCATTCGAAGGCGCGGGTCAGGTCATCGCGACCGTCATCGACGGGCGCACGCTGCATGCCGAAAGCATCCTCAACAACCATGCGACCGACGTCGAGAGCCGCCTTTCGGTTCATGCCGATCAGGTCACGGCGCGTCTGGCTGATACCGGTCGGGACATCGTTCTGGCCATCGCGACGCAGGGTAACCGCGTCAACGAGGCCCTTGCCGACAACGCGCGCGGCCTGACGGGGACGCTGGAAGCCCATTCCATCAACGTTTCCGACCATCTTCGCAGTTTCGACGAGACCGTGGGTGCCCGCCTTCAGAACGTCGAGGCCGTTGTCACGATCCACGGCACGGCCCTCGTCGACCGGCTCGCCGGGCAGACCGAGGCGACGACGCATGCTCTCGAGTCGCAGCTCACGGCCTTCGAGGAACGGTCCATCGGCCGCGCGAAGATTCTCAGCGGATCATTCGACGAACTGATCCAGCGTGTCGACACAGGTCTGGAACGGCGTGGTCAGCAGCTCAATGAAACGCTCTCGCAGCGTGCCATCGAGATCGCCCGTATCATGGGCGAGGGCGGCCGTGATGTGACCTCCGCGATGGACACCAAGGCGCGTGAAATCGACGACGTGATCAACAGCCGGACGACAGCCATGACGGAACAGCTCGGTGCGCGCGCCGAGCAGATCACTGGCGTGCTGACAGCCAAGGCTGACGAAATCAACGCAACGCTGGGTGGACGCGCAAGCGCGATTGCCGAGACGCTGGATACGCGCATCGGCAATTTCGAGGAGCGCATCGTTCATCGTCTCGATTCGGTATCGGAAGCCATCGACAAGAAGGGTTTCCAGCTCGCGGCCTCGCTGGGTCAGCGAACCGAGGAAATCAACACGCTGTTCGTCGAGCGCGGTGCCAATCTTGTGGGCGAACTCGGCGCACGCGGTCAGGCCATCGCCCGCGAAGTGGCGGATGTTGGCGAAACCGTCATCCGGGCCATCGAGACGCGCGGCAGCGCCGTCGCCGATGTGCTTGAGAAGAACGGCGGCACTGTCGCGGCGCTGATCGATTCGAAGGGCCAGGAACTGACGGACCGGATCAATGCATCGACGCATGAGTTCAACGCGGCCATTATCGGCGGTGCCGAAAAGTCCGTGGCTGGCCTCACGCACGCCCATCGCAAGCTGAGCGGGGAAGTCACGGAAGTGCTGAACCGCCTTGGCGATGCCAACAATGTTCTCAACACTATCCTGGCCTCCGCCACGAACAATCTGGAGGCCGTTGAAACGGGCCTGACAGAGCGTGTGCGTGAGCTGGAAAATACCATGGGCCAGATCATTGCCGATACTGTGAATACATCGGAGCGGGTCGAGAAGCAGGTTGGCGTGTTGCGTGATGTCTCGGGTGGCGTTCTCAAGGAAGCCAGTGCGCTGTCCCAGAATATCCAGGCGCAGGGCATTTCCCTGGCGCGCGCCGCCGAGGAACTTGCGACCGTGCAGGGCCATATGGACTCGTCTCTCGGGCGCAACCAGAACGATGTCCGCAGTCTTGTCAGTGCCATCGAGCAGCAGAGCAGCGAGATGGAGGCCATGATGAACGGCTTCCGCCAGCTGCTGCAAGACAGCCTTTCGGCAGCGGAGGAGCGTGCGCGCCAGGTCAGCACCACGCTGCATGACGCATCGCAGTCGGCCACGGCCAACATTTCGGAGCAGTACGAGCTGATCCGCAATCTCTCGGCCAAGGAGCGGGAGCGGACAGGTGCCAATCTCCGCGCCAGCTACGATCAGGCCATGGGTGAGATGGGTTCGATCTTCTCCGAGGCGACCGAACGCTTCCGCGATACGGCGGAACAACTGCGCGGCATGACGGCCGAGATCTCCCAGGAACTCGAGTCGACACGTGCGGAAATCAGCCGCAGCACCGTCAGCATGCCCCGCGACCTGAAAGCCCAGACCGGCGCGATCAAGCGGGCGGTCGGCGACCAGATGCAGGCACTGAACGAGCTGAATGCCATTGTCGAACGCACCAATCTGGATGCGGCTCCCGCACAGCCAGCCAAACGGGTTGCTCCTGTCATGGAGCGCCCGGCACCCCAGCCCGTGGTTGTGCCGCGGACCCAGCCTTCGGTCAGGGCACCCGCTGTCGAGCGGACACCGGCACCCGTTCGAGCACCGCAGCCGACAGCGCGCTCCGGCGGCTGGCTTTCCGACCTGCTGACCAGTGCCTCAACCGTTGACGAGACCACTGCGGCAAGGCCCGGTCGCGCCCGCCCTACCGAACAGGGACTGGAAGCGCTTGATGTAATCTCGGGGGATATCGCGCGCCTTGTCGACAGCGATGCCGTTGTCGATGCCTGGGACCGCTATACCGGCGGCGAGCGCAGCGTGTTCTCGCGCCGTCTCTACACGCTGCAGGGTCAGCAGACCTTCGACGAGGTCCGCCGTCGCTACCGCCGCGAGCCTGATTTCCGCGAGACCATCGACCGTTATGTCGAGGAGTTCGAGCGGCTGCTCAAGGACGTGGCGTCCGAAGGCCGTGACGGCGCCGTGGCGCGGAGCTATCTCACATCCGACACCGGCAAGGTCTATACGATGCTGGCCCATGCGGCCGGGCGCTTCGAGTAAGCGCCAGCCGCAAACAATGATCCGGAAATCCGCCAGGCCGATGGGTCTGGCGGATTTCTGTTTCAGCCGATGGCTGCCGCCCATGCCGTGATGTCGGCGAGGACGCGACCGAGCGACTGATCCAGGGCCCTTGAAGCGCCCGCACCATCGATGGCACCGACGGGAGAGGCCGCCGCGAAGAGCCGTGCGTTGCTGACCGCGCCGGTGCTGGCATTCACCAGCTTCGCCGCGATCTCGACGAAAGCGTCACGGCCCGCCTCCCGGATTTCGAAAGCGCGGATATCAAGAAGCAACTGATAGGTTCCCGCCACCCTGTCGCCGGGGCGGCCGACAGCGGCGCGGCCGCTGTTCTCGAAAGTCTGGATCAGCCGCGTCTGGACGAGCTTCGGTAGGCGATCGGACCATTGCGCCCGTGCCAAATACGTCAGTTCGGCATTGGCCGCGCGGACCACGATCCGCTCGCTGTCGAGGGTGGAGACGGCGGTCGGCTCCGCCACCACAATCGCGCCGCGACTTCCAGCGGAGCGCCGCAAACCATCGCGCGGAGCGGAAAGATCGAATGTCGTCGGCGCAGGTCCGCCACCGCAACCGGCAAGCGCCAGTGCGCCCGTTGCGGCGGCCATCTGAAGGAATGAACGGCGAGACAAATCAGTCATGCGGGGAAAGCAGCGGGAAGGGAGGATGCACTAGCGTTGACCTGAATACTCGGGAACGGATGGCCGTCCGCCGGTGATGATCTGGGACGGATCGCGACCGATGCTGCGGACAGCACGGTTGACCTCATTGACGGCGCGGCGGGCATCGGCTGCCAGTGCCTCGATATCGCGCCCGCCGGAATTGGTGAGCCGGTTGATGCCTGCAGTGATTTCCTGTGTCCGCCGGTCGAGGCTTTTTGCCAGCCTTTCGATGGATTTCGCCATCTCGCTGAAGTCGGCCGTACGCGTGTTGACGTTCTCGACGAGTTCGCGAAAGGACTTTGCTGCCGCGCCCACTTCGGCAAAGGCACCCTTGCCCTCGCCCTCGTTGGAGCCGAGGAAGCGCGTGGCGGCGGTGAGCACGCCTTCGACCTTTTCGGAAGCGACACGCAGCGTCGTGGTCATGGCCGCGATATCCTGAATCGCCTTCTCGGTCGCAGCCGTGTTGTTGCCGAACACGGTGGTGACCCTGTCGATGTTGTCGACTGTCCGGCTGATCTTCTGGCTGTCCAGCGCCTTGGTGATGCGGTCAATCTCGGTGAAGGCGGAGTCGAACTTCTGCGACGTCTCGGACAGGCGTTTCGCCAGCACGGCACCGTCTGCCAGGATGCTGTCGATGTTGCGGCGGTTGTCCGCCAGCCCCTCGGTAATGGCCTCGATATTGACGATGGAGCGGTTGACGCTGGCCGCATTGACGCCACGCAGGATCTCTTCCGCTGCGGTGGATAGTGTCTCAAGACGCCCCGAGAGCGATGAAATCTTCTGCGAGGTTTCACCCACCGAGGCCAGGAAGGCACCGACGCCCGCCGAATTGTCGGCCAGCGCCTTGGCGAAGACTTCCACGCTCTTGACCGTGCCACCAATCGAATTTTCATTGTCCGCCACGACCTTTTCGACCTTGGCCAGAATGGCATCCGTGCGGGTGGCAAGACGCTGCGCGGTTTCAAGAATGTCCTGGAAGTCCGAGCGGTCGGCATAGATCACTGCGCGCCCGCCATCTGGAGCCACCAGCGCCGGAGCGCCTGCCGTTCCACCCGACAGCTGGACAGAGGCCTGGCCCGTCAGGCCCTGATATTCGAGACGCCCGCGCGTATCGGTCTTGACCGGTGTTTTCTGGTCGATCTCGATAATCGCCATCACGCGGCTTGGGTCGCTGGGCACAAGGTCGATCACCGTCACTTCGCCGACCCTGAGGCCATTGAACCGGACAACGGATCCGCGGTTCAGGCCAGAGACGGAACCTGTGAAAATCATGCGGTAGCTGACTTTCTGGCTGCTCGAACGACCGCCCGCGAACCAATAGACGAAACCGAGAATCCCGGCGAAGACCGCCAGGGTAAACAGTCCGATCAGGGCGTAGTTGGCGCGTGTTTCCATGAATCCGTCGTTCTGTCGTTTCTCTCACCCTCGGCGCGAGCCGAAGGTCCTGTGGGCACGAGGCCCGGTGAAATACGCCTTCAGCCAGGGGTGACTGGCCCTGACCATGGCGTCCATGTCGCCAGATGCCAGCACCTTGCCCTCACCCAGCGCCACGATTCGATCACAGATCGTGGCGAGGCTGTCGAGATCGTGGGTTACCATGAACACAGTCAGGCCCAAAGTCTTCTGCAATGTCGCGATCAACGCGTCGAAATCCCCCGCTCCGATCGGATCGAGTCCCGATGTCGGCTCGTCCAGAAAGACGATTTCCGGATCAAGCGCCAGCGCACGCGCGAGTGCAGCCCGCTTGATCATGCCGCCGGAAAGTTCCGAGGGAAACTTGTCGGCCGCGTCAGCCTTCAGTCCCACCATCTCGATTTTCATCACGGCAAGATCTTCCAGCATCGAATCCGACAGGTCGAGATGCTCCCGCATCGGCAGCTGAATGTTCTGCTTCACGGTGAGGGCGGAGAAAAGCGCACCTTGCTGGAACAGGATTCCCCATCGTTTTTCAATGCTTTGGCGCTCTGCCTCCGACAAGGACTCCATGTCGTTCCCGAAGACATGGATGGTGCCGCGCTTTTTGGCCAGCAATCCGACAATCGTGCGCATGAGGACCGACTTGCCGGTTCCCGATGCGCCAACGACGCCGAGGATTTCACCGCGGAACACATCGAGCGACAGCCCGTCATTGACCATGTGATCGCCGAATCCGACCGCAAGATCGCGAACCTCGATCACTGTTTCCGCAGTGCTGCCGTTATTCGCCATACCAGCCTCAGTACCGGATCGCGGCAAAGAACATAGCGAAAAGGCCATCGACGACGATGACCATGAAGATCGCCTTCACCACCGACGCTGTCGTCTGGCGGCCAAGCGATTCGGCGGACCCCTTGACGGCCATGCCTTCAATGCTGGCGATGAGGCCGATGACCAGCGCCATGACCGGTGCCTTGATCATGCCAACCATGAAAGTGTTGAACCGGATGGCATTCTGCAGGCGCGAGAGAAAGACATCCGGGCTGACATCGCCATAGACCCAGGCTACCAGACCTCCGCCGAACAGGCCGGCCATGGAGGCCACAAAGGTCAGCATCGGCAGGCAGATGATCAGCGCCAGGATTCGCGGGACGATCAGCACCTCCATCGGGTCGAGGCCCATGGTGCGCAGCGCGTCGATTTCCTCCCGCATCTTCATCGAACCGATCTCGGCGGTGATGGCAGACCCGGAGCGTCCGGCAATCATGATGGACGTCAGCAGCACGCCAAGCTCGCGCAGAATGAGAATGCCAAGCAAATCCGCCACGAAGGCCGTGGTGCCAAAGGTGCTGAGCTGGAAAACGGATTGCTGGGCGATGATGCCGCCGACGAGAAACGATATCAGCGCAATGATCGGCACGGAGCGAAATCCGAACATCTCGATCTGCTTGACGATGGCCGGCCAGCGAAAGCGGCTGGGCTGGATGATCATCCGCCCCAGAGCTGCAATGAAGGCGCCCAGAAAGCTGACGCCGCCCACCACGTCCTTGCCGATCCCTGCCATGCCCTGCCCGACCTCGACCAGCAGATCGACCGAGGTGATCGATCTCGACGGCTTGAGAGGCACCGGCAGCGTGTTGGCTTCCGCCAGCAGGATCTCATGGCTGCGGGACATGCCGCTGAAGACAACCGGTTTGCCTGCCGCCGCGCCGCCCGAACGCAGGCGCGACAGGGACAGGGCTCCCAGCGTATCGAACGCGGTGATTTCGGAAAAATCGATGGTGAGCGGCCCGTCGGGCCGGTTCGCGGCTTTTTCCAGGAGCGTCTCGACGGATTGTCCGTGGCGCATTGTCCAGTTACCGCTCAGCATCCAGGTCTCGCCGCCGGAACCTCCGACGACGCGCATGGCTGGCTCCACGCCTGCCTGCCTGTTGTGCTGATCCGTCTGCAACCTTCGTGGCCTTGCGTCTGAACAGGGAAGACATGGCCTTTCGTTGCGTGAAAGACAACCGCCCGATCATCGCAAATACAGCCTGAACGCCTGTCAAAACAGGATTTGGGACGTCAAGCGTAACCATTCGTTAGGAGAACCATGGCTCTCTGGTGGCGTTGGAACTTGCCGCGTGCGCCTGAGCCGCGCGGGCAACGTCATGTTTGGGACATCTGATGTCTGGTATTTTGGCACATAATCCGGGTTCAGAGGCCGATTTCGAGGCTATTGAACTCGCTGTGATGGAAACCGAGCGCGGGCGATGGTTTCTCAGCCAGTATGCCAGTCGCAACCGTCATGCGGACACGCAGGTTCTGCTGACCGCGCTTTCGCGGATTGAAAAATCCATTGCGGTGCACCGTGAGCCAACGGAGATCGACAGGTTCCGTCTCGATGTGCTGGAAATGTCGAAGGCCATCGCACGCACGCGGGCTGAAATTGCCGCGATCAAGCCGGATGATGCCAACGGCGGTGGCATCGTTGACGCATCGGGCGAGCTCGATTCGATTGTATCGGCGACGGAGGCGGCGACGTCGGACATTCTGGCCGCTGCCGAGCGGGTCCAGGAAGCGGCCTGGACGCTGCGTGAATCCAGCGCTGATTCCGCGCTTTGCGATATGCTCGACGAGCGTGCGACTGAAATCTACATGGCCTGCTCGTTCCAGGATCTCACGGCGCAGCGCATCCGCAAGGTGATCGATGCGCTCGGCTTCCTCGAGAAGCGGGTGAATGCCATGGCCGAGATCTGGCAGTTCGACGATGATCCGCCGGAAGACACCTTCAGGCGCTCGCCTTTTGCGTCGGCGTTCCCTACCGATCCGAGCATGAGCCAGGCGGATGTGGATTTCGTGCTTGTCGAGGATCGCGACCGCTTTTCGGAATCGGCAGAGGCTTTTGCCGAACTGGATATGTCCCACCCGGTGCGCCAGCCTGATGCCATCAGCTCTCCCGAACTGGAGGGGTTGCTTGATCTCGATCATGTCGGCGTGACGTTTGATTCGGTCGCCTTGCCGGAGCCAGTCCTCGACGCTGCTCCCGCTGTTCTGGCGCAGCGCAACGACGATATTGATGCGATGCTGTTTTCCCAGCCGGATCCGGTGGAGGCGATCCCCGTTCCTGCAGCGCCGGGCGAGCATCTGCAGCTTGTCCGCAGCCAGCCCGAAGTTGACAGTGCCATCAGCAAGATCCGGTCCGGCGCGGACCTTTCAGCGGTTGAAGCCGCCAAGGCGCTGGATGCGCTGAAAGGAATGTCTGTCGAGGAGCGGACCCGCCTGTTCAGCTGAGCTTGCGCGGCAACGGACACAATCGTCGCCCCAAACCGCGCACAAGGATGGCTGCAAGGGTTGCGTGATCGGGAGCCGCAGCCGATAGTCGGACTCCCGTCTCCGGCAATGCTCTTTCCCCATGTTCGCTGGCATCAGTCTCAAGCTCATCTCGACGCTCGCTTTCACGTTCATGTCCGCATGCGTGAAGCTGATCGGCGCTGCGCATCCGGGTGATCCGCTGTATTATCCTGTCGGGCAGACGGTTTTCTGCCGATCGCTGTTCGCGCTGATCCCGGTTTTTCTCTGGCTGGCCTGGAAGGGCGAGCTTGCTGCGGCGTTTCGCGACTCCAGCATCCGCAACCATGCCCGGCGCGGATTCTTCGGCTCCGTCGGCATGTTCTCCGGCTTTACCGGACTGCTGCTGCTGCCTCTGGCGGATGCCACGGCCATCAGCTTCGCCGCGCCGCTGTTCACCGTCGTTCTGGCCGCCATCATCCTGAAAGAGCGGGTGAGGATCTATCGCTGGTCCGCAGTGGGGTTCGGCTTTGTCGGCGTGCTGATCATGCTCACTCCGTATTTTGGGGCCAAGGCTCCGTTGGGAGACTTGCGGGTGATGGGAGCCAGCTTCGCGATGCTGGGCGCGGTCTGTGCGGGGTTTGCCACCATCGAGACGCGCAAGCTCACGCAGAGCGAGAGCACCGGCTCCATCGTGTCGTTCTTCATGATCCTGACCACGCTGATCGGCCTTGCCACCATCGTGCTGGGCTGGGTCAATCCGACGTTCATGTGGCACTGGCCAACGGGCCGCGACGCGCTGCTGCTTGTCATGATGGGTGTCATGGGGGGCATCGGCCAGATTACCCTGACGCAGAGCTTCCGGCATGCGGATGCCTCGTTGATCGCGCCGTTTGACTATGTCAGCATGGTCTGGGCCATCGCCGTTGGCTGGTTCCTGTTTGGCGAATTGCCGGAAAGCATCGTCATCGCCGGGGCCTCGGTCGTGGTGGCGGCGGGCATTTTCGTGATCTGGCGGGAGCGCCAGCTCGGACTCGACCGGCGGCGGCAGAAGGAAAGCGGCCCCAGCCGCGCGCTCTGATTTTCTTGAAATTGTCGCTGTTCTGAGTCATAACACGTTCTGAATAATGAACGTTTTTGTTCGTAAAGCGGAACGTGACGGATGGGCATCGAAGGCAAGGAACGTGCGAAGACGATGGATGCCGGGGCGGTGGCCCTGTCCGGCCAGCTTGGCCGCACCATCCAGCGGCTGCGCAAGACCTATAACATGTCGCTGTCGGAGCTCGCCGATCAATCCGGCGTCGCCAAGTCGATCATCAGCCAGATCGAACGCAACGAGACCAACCCGACGCTGGCGACGATCTGGCGGCTCAGCCAGGCGCTGGACATCTCCATCGACCGCTTCCTGGTGCAGAGCGACGAGGAGCCCTTCGTCGAGAAGTCCACCCGCAATGATACGCCAGTGCTGACCTCGGACGATGGCAAGTGCCGCATCACCATCATCGGCTGGATCAAGACGGTGGAATGGCTGCAATGGTATGATTTCGAGGCCCAGCCCGGCGGCGTGCTGGAATCAGACGCCCACCAGCGGGGCTCCATCGAGTGCCTGTCCGTGCTGTCGGGCGAGCTGGAGGTCGAGGCGGGCGGGATCATCGACACCGCGAAGGCGGGCGAGACATTGCGCTACCGCTGCGACCGGCCGCATGTCATCCGCAACAAAGGCACCGAGGCGGCGCGGGCGACAATGGTGTGTATCTTGAAGGCGGCTGTGATGGAGTGAGCGGTGCGGCCTTCTCCCCTGGGAGAAGGTGGTCGGCGGAGCCGACTGGATGAGGGAGAAACACTCATGTCGGCGGTTTTCCCTCATCAGTCATGTATTGCAGACAAGTTTATGCAGTCTGCATAAATTTGCTGCGGCATGACAGCTTCTCCCATGGGAGAAGCAAAACGCCCCTTCCCAGCCTCCATTCCCGTGCTAGTCTGCCTCCATCCCCACCGAGGCACGCCCCATGACGATTCATCCCGGCAATCTGAAGAAATTCGGCATCGGCCAGCCGATCCGCCGTGTCGAGGACCGGAAATTCATCACCGGCATGGGCCAGTACACCGATGACATTGCGCCGGTGAGGGTGGCGCATGCCTTCGTGCTGCGCTCGCCGCAGGCGCATGCGACCTTCATGATCACCGATATATCCGCCGCGAAAGCCGCCAAGGGCGTGTGGGGCGTTTTCACCGCCGATGACCTCAAGGGCATGGAAGGCGTGGCGTGCCAGGCCCCGATGCAGAAAGCCGATGGCAAGACCATGGAAGCGCCGGAATGGCCGCTGCTGTGCAAGGGCCGTATCATGCATGTGGGCGATGCCGTGGCCTTCATCGTGGCGGATACGCTTGATCAGGCGCGCGATGCGGCTGAGCTGATCACGATCGACTACAAGGCCATGCCGGTCGTCACCACGATTGCGGATGCGATCAAGCCCAAGGCGCTGACGGTGTGGGGGGATGTCGCGCCCGGCAACGTCGCCTATGACCAGACGCTTGGCAACAAGGACAAGACCGATGCGGCCTTCGCCAGGGCGGCGCAAGTGGTGAGGCTGACGGTCGAGAACAACCGGCTCGTAACGAACTACATGGAAGCCCGCGCAGCGATTGGAGAATACGACGCCAAATCAAAGCGCTACACGCTGACGCTGGGATCGCAGGGCGTGCATGGCATCCAGGGTGCTGTCGGCAAGATCATGGGCGTGGGACCGGACAAGCTGCGGGTCATCACGCCGGATGTCGGCGGTGGTTTTGGTACCAAGAGCTTCAATTACCGGGAGTATCCGCTGGTGCTCTTCGCCGCGAAGGCGCTGGGCCGTCCGGTGAAATGGACGCAGGAGCGCACCGAGCACTTCCTGTCCTGCGCGCAGGGGCGCGACAATCTCACCACAGCGGAAATGGCGCTGGACGCGCGGGGCAAATTCCTCGCCATGCGCGTGCACATCATGGGCAATCTGGGGGCCTATGCCTCACAATACGGGCCCTATATTCCGTGGCTTGGTGCGACGATGGCGACCGGCCCCTATGATATCAAAACCATGTTCGTGCGCTGCCAGGGCATTTACACCCACACGGTTCCGGTGGATGCCTATCGCGGCGCGGGACGGCCGGAAGCGGCTTATGTGCTGGAGCGGCTGGTCGACACCTGCGCCCGCCAGACCGGCATCAGGCCGGAGGTGATCCGCGCGCGCAATTTCGTGAAGCCGGGCGCGATGCCCTACAAGACTCAGACGGCCCGCACCTATGATGTGGGCGAGTTCGAAGGCCACATGACGGCGGCGCTGGCGAAAGCCGACCAGAAGGGTTTCGCCGCACGCCTGAAGGCCTCGAAGAAGGCGGGCAAGCTGCGCGGCTTCGGCTTTGCCAGCTACATCGAATGCACGGCCTGGGGTTCCGGCGAGGATGTCGAGGTGTCGCTGGGCAAGGACGGCATGGTCACGCTGCTGATCGGCACGCAGTCGAACGGGCAGGGCCATATGACGGCCTATGCACAGGCTGTGAGCCAGGCGCTGGATATTCCGCCTGAGTCCATCACCGTCATCCAGGGCGATACGGACCGGGTGAAGACCGGCCACGGCACGGGCGGATCACGCTCGATTCCGGTCGGTGCTGTCTCGGCCTACCGTGCGTCGGAGGGCCTTGCGGACAAGCTGAAGGAGCTGGCGTCGGAGAAGCTTGAAGCCGCGGTCGCCGATCTGGTGCTGGGCGGCGGGCGCGTGACGGTGGCAGGTACGGACAAGAGCCTCAGCTTCACGCAGATCGCGGCACTGCCGGGTGCCACGCCGGATATGCTGGCGGCGAGCAACGAGTTCGTGCCGCCCGATGCGACCTATCCCAACGGCACCCATGTTGCCGAGCTTGAGATTGATCCGGCGACGGGTGAAACATCGATCCTCAACTACACCATCGTCGATGATTTCGGCCTCACCGTGAACCCGCTTCTGTTGGCAGGGCAGGTGCATGGCGGCGTCGTGCAGGGCATCGGCCAGGCGCTGCTGGAGCGCACGGTTTATGACAAGGACGGGCAGCTGCTGACGGCGTCGTTCATGGATTACGCCATGCCGCGCGCGGATGATTCGCCCTCGATTTCGTTCACCACGCGCAATGTGCCGTCGACCACCAACCCACTGGGAATCAAGGGCGCGGGCGAGGCCGGCTCCATCGGCTCATGCCCTGCCGTGATGAACGCGGTCGTGGATGCGCTGAACCGGGGACATGGCATTGCGCATATCGATATGCCCGCGACGCCGGAGCGGGTTTGGCAGGCGATTGCAGCAGCGCAAACGAAATCGTGAATTTGGGCAAGCCGAAAGGGCATTGCCGCCGAGGACGGGAATTGCGATGCTCTCTTCAGAACTGATCAGAGTTCGGAGGGACTTATGAGAATTTTGCCTATGGTTGCAGTTGCTGCTGCTGTCGCACTTGGGGCGACGGCTGTTTACGCGCAGAATGCCGATGCCATCAAGCAGCGCCGCGAGGCCATGCGCGCGATTGCGAAAGCAGGCGTTGTGCCATTCAACATGACGAAGGGCGAAGCTCCGTTCGATCTTGCTCAGGTCCAGGCCGTCATCAAGTCAATCGAAGACAATGCACCGAAATTCAAGGCGATGTTCCCGGATGATTCGAAGACCGGCGGAACGGACGCGACGGCCAAAATCTGGGAGTCCCGCGCTGAGTTCAACGCTGTCATCGACAAGTGGGTGTCGGACGCGAAAGCCGCCGGAACTGCGATCAAGGACGAGGCTTCATTCAAGGTCGAATATCCCAAGCTGGCTGCTTCATGCAACAGCTGCCACGGCCAACGCGGCGGATTTGCTCCCGGCCTTGGCGATTCGTTCAAGCGCATGCAGACGCCGCTCTGATCCGATTGGGCTGGCAAGGACCTGACTTTCTGGAGCGCGCGTTGCAAGACGCGCGCTTCTTGATTTTACGGCCTGCATTGTGACAATCGCGGAGGCAAGATGAAGCTGGCAACACTTCTGAAACTGGCGGCTGCCGGTGCGGTTGCGGGCTTGGCTGGCTTCTATGTGCTTACCCTTCCCAAGATGCTGCCAGCGTCGGCGATGGTGAGCCGTGAGGCCAATCTGCAGAATGGCGAAACGCTGTTCAATGTCGGGGGCTGCGCCTCCTGCCATGCAACGGATTACAAGAAAGCGCCTCTGGCGCTTGGCGGCGGGCATGAACTCAAGACGCAGTTCGGGACATTCGTGGTGCCCAATATCTCGCCCGATCGGGGGGCAGGGATCGGCGCGTGGAGCGATGCGGAATTCGTGACGGCCATGATCCATGGTGTTGGCCGCAACAGCGAGCATCTCTATCCAGCGTTTCCCTACACGTCCTATCAGCGCATGCCGGTCAACGACGTCCGGGATCTCTTCGCCTACATGAAAACCTTGCCCGCGGTTTCCACCCCGTCCGCGCCGCACAAGCTCGGCTTCCCCTTCAACATCCGCCGCACACTGGGCATCTGGAAGCTGTTGTTCCTCGACGGCAAGCCGTTCGAGCCGCAAGCCGGGCAAAGTGCCGCCTTCAACCGCGGGGCGTATCTCGTCGAGGGTCCGGGCCATTGCGCGGAATGTCACTCCAGGCGCAACCTGCTGGGCGGGATCGCTGCAGATGGTCGGATGGCGGGCGGCCCGAATCCGGAGGGCAAGGGCTTCATCCCCAACATCAGCCAGCATCCGAAGGACGGGCTGGGCGACTGGAGCATCAAGGATCTGGAGTATCTGCTGAAGGCAGGCGGCACACCTGCGGGCGGTTTCGTTGCGGACGAGATGGAGGATGTGGTCGCCAACACCGCCAGGCTCAGCGACGCTGACCGGCGTGCGATGGCGGAGTATCTGAAATCCTTGCCGCCGGTTGCGGGCCGTCGTGCGCCCAGGCCTCAATAGCCAGCGCCTTGGGTCTCAGCCCTCCACCCGCTCGCCCATGCCCGCCCATTCCTTGAAGCCGCCCCGGTAGTGCTCGGTCAGGGTCAATCCGGCATCCTGCGCGATGGCAAGGGCCTGGATCGAGCGCACACCGGCAGCGCAGGAAAACACCAGCCTTTTGCCGCTGGTGATCGGGAGCTTGCCGGGATCGAATTGCGAGAGGGGCATGAGAACCGCTCCGGGAATGTGCCCCATGGCATATTCATGCGGTTCGCGGACATCCACCACCAGCATCGAGCCATCCACCAGACCAGCCTTGACCGTGTCCAGATCGAGATGAGTCACCTTGACGTCACTGACCATCGTCCTGCTCCTGCGCGTGTTGCGCCGGAGTTCATATACCAATGGTCTGCGCAAAACACCTGTCATACCAAAGGCACACGCAACCGGTCGGACAGGGCGGATGGTATTCTACGACGCGTCGTCCGTGCCTTCACCTTCGCTCATCAGGTAGTACCGGCGCCGCAAGGATGCGATGGCGGCATCGATCTGGGTGCGCTGGGATTCGAGGTGCTCGATCTGGTCCATGACCTTGTCGAGCGTGAGCCGCAGTTCGTTCACGCTGCGTGAGGTGCCAAGCATCTCCGCGATCTCGGTCAGGGTGAAGCCGAGTTTGCGGCCCTCCTCGATGAGCCGGAAACGCTGCTCGGCTTCCGCGTCGTAGAGGCGGCTCATGCCCTCGCGCCTTGGCTTGATCAAGCCGCGCGATTCATAGAACCGCAGGGTGCGCAATGTGGTGTCGAAACGCCGGGCCATTTCCCTGATGCTGATCAGAGGGAGAGAGCTTTGTGGCGATGGCGCGGTGCTTCGTGCCTGACGCGTGGATATGTTTACGGTCTGTCTGAGGGCGCTGGACATGGCGGTTCTTGCATTCCCATCGGGTTGACATGGTGCTGCCCGGACCGTTGCTGCGCTTTGCGCAGTGACAATGACCCAGCGGCACTGTCTGTATAATCCAATTTTTGGCCTTAAAATAGGAAAATAAAGTCATAAATAGCAAAATATTCGCAACAGTGGTGTTTCAAACCTGCAACGCCGCTGCCTCCGCCAGGCGTGCCGCATAGCGCGCCATCAGGTCGACCTCGATATGGATGCGGCCTCCCGCCTGCCGCAGGCCGAAGGTGGTCACACCAAGTGTGTGCGGGATCAGCAGGACCGAGAAGGTCGTACCCGATACGCTGTTCACGGTCAGCGAAACGCCGTCCAGACAGATCGAGCCCTTCTCCGCGATGAATCGCGCCAGAGCGGGCGGCACATCAATGAGGAAGCGTGCCGTCGGCCCCCATGGTCCGGCAGCATCGGTCAGCTCATCCCGGCTCACAATGGTCGCGATGCCATCCACATGCCCGGTGACGAGATGGCCGCCCAGTTCATCACCGACCTTGAGGGAGCGTTCGAGATTGAGTGTCGTCCCGACCGTCCATTGCCCTGCGAGCGTGCGGCTCAAGGTTTCAGCGGCGGCCTCGACCGTGAAACGCGCGCGGGCCCCCCGCGCCTCGACGGCGACTGCCGTCAGGCAGATCCCGGAACAGGCGATGGACGCGCCCAGCGCGATGCTGTCGGCGGCATACATTGTCTCGATGACGTAGCGGCGCAGCACCGCCGGATCGCCCTCGGCATGCACAATCCGACCCATGTCACTCACAAGTCCGGTAAACATCAGGCCGTCCTTTCGTAGGTCGTGAACACATCCGTGCCGTGGCGCCGGTCACCATCTCTCTTGTAGCGCGCAGGATCGGCCAGAGCGGCAAGCAGTCCCGGTCGCAGCGCCGGAACACCCTCAGCCCCCAGCGCATGGTCGGCAGTTGAAACGATGACCACATCGGCCAGCCCTGCGAGCGCCAGCGCCTCCGCGACAATCGGACCGCCCTCGGAGAAGACGCGCGTGATGCCGCGCATCGCCAGCAAGCGCAGTGCCGCCGCAAGATCGAGCGCGCCATCACCGCCCCGGTCAACCCGCATCACCTCGACGCCACGCTCACGCAACGCCCGTTCCGGTGCTGCGGGCGCCTCGGTCGCGCCGATCACCCAGAGCGGGATCTGGCCCGCAGTGCTGACGAGCTTCGATGTCAGCGGGATGCGCAGGCGGCTGTCCAGCACCACGCGCACCGGCGAGCGGTCTTCCAGACCCGGCAGGCGCACATTCAACTGCGGATCATCGGAGAGCACGGTGCCCACCCCCGCCATGATCGCATCGTGGTGGACGCGCAGAAGGTGGACCTCGCGCATGGCGGCGTCGCCGCTGATCTGCAGTCGCCCTCCACCAGCCGGGGCGCAGAAACCATCTGATGTCTGCGCCAGCTTGAGCGTCACCATCGGCCGTCCCTGCTGCACGCGCAGGATATGCCCGTGGTGGTCGCGGCGTGCCTCAGTACTGCCGACGCCGACCTGCACCCTGACGCCTGCGCTGCGCAGGATGGCATGGCCGACGCCGCTGATATGCGGATTGGGGTCATCAAGGGCGGAGACGACACGCCGGATGCCGGCAAGAAGCGTGTGCTCGAGGCAGGGCGTGCCACCGCGCACCGAGCGATGCGCACAGGGCTCCAGCGTCACGTACAGTGTCGCGCCCACGGCGGCGAGCCCCGCCTGCTCCAGGGCGATTGCCTCCGCGTGGGGGCGGCCACCGGGTTGTGTCGCACCGCGCCCGACGATGGTTCCGTCCTTCACCACGAGCGCGCCGACCGAGGGATTGGGCCATGTGCTGCCGAGACTGGCGCGGCCCAGATCGAGCGCCTGCGCCATGAACTGCCGGTCAAGCTCCGGATCGAAAACCGGATCCGCCGTCCATCCCCTCATTCCAGGGTGTCCGTGCCCGTGATCTCGATGCCAAAGCCGGACAGGCCGGGGAACGAGCGGCTGCTGGACGAGAGGTTGCGGATGGAGTGGACGCCCAGATCACGCAGGATCTGTGCGCCGACGCCCACCTCGCGCCAGCGTTCGTTGCGCAGGGAATCGGAGTTCGACTGGTCCAGCGGCTCCGCCGGGACGCCTGCTGTTCCGTCCCGGAGATAGACGATCACACCGCTGCCTGCTGCCTTGAAGCGCTCCAGCGCCTTGCCGATGGCGGGCGGGGCCTGGAAAATGTCGTTCATGATGTTGGGCTTGTGGAAACGCGCCAGTACGTTCTCACCCTTGCCAATGCCGCCATAGACGAAGGCGAGATGATAGACCGGATCAAACGGTGTCTTGTAGGCATAGCCCTGCATGGGGCCTATCGGGCTTTCCACGGTGAACTGGCTGACCCGCTCGACCAGCTTCTCGCGGGACTGCCGCCAGGCGATCATATCCGCGATGGTGACGTGCTTCAGGCCATGCTTCGCGGCAAAATCCGCGACCTGCTGGCCCTTGGTCACCGTGCCGTCATCGTTGACCAGCTCGCAGATCACGCCGACAGGCGGCAGGCCCGCCATGCGGCAGAGATCGACGGCAGCCTCGGTGTGGCCGGAGCGCATGAGCACGCCGCCATCCCGCGCGATCAGCGGGAAGATGTGGCCGGGGCGGGCAAAATCATTGGCGCCCGCATTGGGGTTGGCGAGCCCCCGGCAGGTGGAGGTGCGCTCTTCCGCCGAAATGCCGGTGGTCATGCCCGGCTTGTAGTCGATGGAGACGGTGAAGGCCGTGGTGTGGTTCGAATCATTATGCGCCACCATCGGATCAAGCCGCAGGCGACGCGCATCCTCCTGGGTGATGGGTGCACAGACGATGCCGGAGGTGTGGCGCACGATGAACGCCATCTTTTCCGACGTGCACAGCGTGGCGGCGACGATGAGATCGCCCTCCCCCTCGCGGTCGTCATCGTCGGTGACGACAACGATTTCCCCGCGGGCAATGGCTTCGATGGCTTCTTGGACGCTTGTTGGCATGGCGGGTGATGTAGCGAGACGGGGCGGATGCTGCAAGGGTGGAAAGCGAAGTGTGTCGAAGGTTACCTCTGGCCTTTTACAACGTCCTGATGCATTCCGAAGATGCTCGCAGCGCACGGAAAAGAAGATGACCATGGCAGCGGCGAGACACCCCGCCCCCGATGCGCCGCCGCGCGATATCCTGCGCTTCCTGATGGCAAGCCATGGCCTCAGACAGCATGATCAGCAAGGGGATGGCGAAGGCTCTGGCTCGAAGGTTTGGCGTGAGGGTGGATGTGTTTTTGTGATGCTGATGTGCGGATGTGAGTAGAGTACGGCTTGGCTGGGACTGGACGTTTGGGCTGCTGCATAAATCAACATTTTTGCAC
>JANMFA010000403.1:0-5720 GCA_031377545.1 Hyphomicrobiales bacterium
CGCCTGATCTCGGCATGCTGGCGCGCGAGGGTCGAAGGCTTTGCGAAGCCGGGATGTCAGCGGTCGTCTATTGCGGCTCAATGGGCGATTGGCCACTGCTGACCGACGAACAGCGCATGCAGGGTGTCGAAGCCCTGCTGAAAGCTGGCGTGCCGGTCATTGTCGGAACAGGCGCACAAAATCCAGCCAGGGCTGCAGCCCTGGCTGCCCATGCCAAGAAGGCCGGCGCGCAAGGGCTGATGGTCATCCCGCGCGTGCTGTCGCGCGGCTCATCACCGGCTGCGCAGGAAGCACATTTCGCAGGCATCCTCGAAGCTGCGGTCGATTTGCCCGCCGTCATCTACAACAGCCCCTATTATGGCTTTGAGACCAGGGCCGAGCTGTTCTTCAAGCTGAACGTCCGCTTCCCGCATCTCGTCGGGTTCAAGGAGTTCGGCGGCGCGCAGTCGCTCAGCTACGCCGCCGAGAACATCACGGGCCGCGATCCGTCACTGATCCTGATGGTTGGGGTCGACACACAGGTCGTGCACGGCTTCGTCAACTGCGGCGCGAAAGGCGCGATCACCGGCATTGGCAATGCCTTGCCAAAAGAAGCATTGCATCTGGTGGCCTTGTGCGAACGCGCCGCTACGGGTGATCCCGAGGCGCGCCGCAAGGCGCAGGAACTCGAAAGCGCGCTGATGGTGCTCTCGACCTACGATGAGGGGCCGGATCTGGTGCTGTTCTACAAACACCTCATGGTGCTTGAAGGGCATGACGCGTACCGCCTGCATCTCAATCCCGACGACGCCCTTTCGCCCAGCCAGAAGACGTTCGTCGAAGCTCAGCACGCCCTGTTCAAGCGCTGGTATACCGCTTGGTCGCCCGCCAGCGGCTGACGCACGATAGAAACTTCCGCTTCAAAGGAGTTGCCGATTTTGCATGTCACGATGCAACCAACCAGAGTGATTGAACATCATGCTTGCAAGCAGATTTCAACCGCGATTGCCCGAACCTGTTGCGGGGATCATGCAGAAGGCAGAACGCATGCTTCGCGTCTGCGATTGCCAGAAGACTGTGAAACATCATATTGAAACAAATAGCCGACTTATCATCTCCTCGGCGGCAACGAAGGTCGCAGGAGCATCATGGTAGCCGTCACGATCGACAAGCTGGCGGTGAGTTATGGTGGGGCTCGTGTCATCGACAACCTGTCACTGATGATCGCGAGCGGCTCGTTCTTTACTCTACTCGGCCCTTCGGGCTGAGGCAAAACCACGTTGTTGCGCACGCTCGCAGGTTTTCTCGAGGTTGCTGATGGCCGCTTGCTGCTGGGAGAACGCGACCTGACCCGTGTGCCTGCGCATCAGCGTGACATTGGCATGGTGTTTCAGGATTATGCCCTGTTTCCCGACAACACCGTTTTCGACAACGTCGCCTATGGCTTGCGGGCGCGTAAGATGTCAGAAAGCGCAATCGGGCTGCGGGTTGGCGAATATCTTGAGCGGGTTGGACTGTCCGCCTTCCCGGATCGCCGCCGGCTGAGCTTTCTGGCGGGCAGCGGCAGCGGCAGCGTGTGGCACTGGCGCGGGCACTGGTGATCCGGCCACAATTGCTGCTGATGGATGAACTGCTTTCGAACCTCGATGCCAAACTCAGGGTGCAGGTGCGCGAAACCATTGCCGAGTTGCAGCGCGAAGCCGGTATCACTACGGTGTTCGTCACCCACGATCAGGAGGAGGCGCTCGCGCTGTCAGACCGCATCGGTTTGATGAAGCAGGGCCAGCTTGAGCAAGTCGGCACGCCACAGGACATCTACCGCACGCCGGTTTCAGCTTATGTTGCGGACTTTGTTGGCGGCGCCAACACCGTGACAATCATGCTAGCTGAAGCGCTGGCCGCTGGCGAAGGGCAGGCATTGCCTGTTGGTGGCGCACTGGTCAGAGCCCGCGTGCCAAAGCCGCTTGGCGCAGGCAAGGCGGTGCTGATCATCCGTCCAGAAGACGTCATGCTTGGCGCGCCTGGACCGGCGGCCATCGCTGCGGTGGTCGCCTCCAAGCAGTACCTTGGCGGCACGACGCACTACGCCGTCACCCTGAACGATGACACCAGATTATCTGTGGCGCTGCATGGTGCGGGCCACAATGCCCATGCGGTTGGCGAGACGGTCGGGCTTGCACTTGATGCTGCCAGAGTTCTGGTCGTCGCATCATGACCTTGTCGCGGCAGATCGGCAGCGTCTGGTTCTGGCTTACGGCATCGCTGCTGGCTTTGCTGTCGCTGTTCCTCTTGTATCCGTTGGCCCATATGCTCGCTTCAAGTTTTGCTGGTGGCGGTGGGCGCGGCGGCTCTGGTTGGGGCATCTTCCTCAGTGACCCCAAATACCTCACTGCGCTCGGCAACACCGTGTTGCTGGGTCTGTCAGTGACCCTTGGTGCCGCGCTGATCGGGGTTCCGCTCGCCTACTTCGCGGCCCGCTACAGCTTTCCCGGCAAGACGTTGATCGCAGTCCTGCCGCTGACGACGCTAGTGGTGCCAGAGGTCATCGCGGCCCAGACATGGCTGATGATGTTCGGGAACAACGGCCTGATCACCCGTTCACTCGGGGATGTCGGTGTTTCCATCCCGTCATTCTACGGCTGGTTTGGCCTGACCGCCGTGATGACCTTCATCTACTACACCTATGTTTACATCGGCACCCTGGCTGCCATCCGTGGCTTTGATGTGCAGCTGGAGGAAGCTGCACAGGGGCTAGGCACATCGCCCAACACGGCGCGCTGGAAAGTGCTGGTCCCCGTCGTGATGCCCGCCGTGCTGGCAAGCTGCCTTCTGGTCTTCACGCTTGTGGTCGGCAATTTTGCGGTTGCGACCATTCTTGGCGGGCGGGTCGCGCTGCTCTCGGTCATCACCTATCAGGCCTTCGTGTCCGAGATGGGCAGTGATCCTCTGATGCAGAGCACCTTGGCCTCGGTCTCGATCGGCCTCGTCGCTGCCGTGCTGTTCCTGCAACGCTGGATCGTCTCGCGCGGGCGCTACGAAATCACCATGGGGCGCGGTGCCAAGCCTCAAAGGCTCAAGGGCGTATCGGCGCTTTTGCTCGCTTTGGCCGCCAGCATTGTTGTGATCATCTCGCTGCTGCCCCTGTTCACCGTGATTGCCGGCGCCTTCACGCGTGCCCGCGGCCCGGTGATGCGCTGGGGCGAGTGGACCACACTCAACATGGAGCGGGCGTTTCTGAATGCGCCGGACCCGATCATCAACACCTTGATCTTTGCCGGCAGCGCGACGCTGATCAGTGTCGTCGTCAGCACTGTGGCCAGCTATCTGATTGTGAAGAAGCGCACGGTCCTGACCCCAGCCCTTGACTACATCGCCTCACTGCCGCTCGCGCTTTCTGGCACGGTGCTTGGCATTGGTCTGGTCATGTCGTTCAACACCGGCTGGCTGACGCTGACCGGCACGGCCATGATCATCGTCATCGCCTATGTCATTCGCCGCCTGCCCTTCGGCGTCCGCAACGCCTCATCCACGCTTTACAATGTTCCCAACTCCATCGAGGAAGCCTCGATCAGCCTTGGGGTGCCGCCTGTGCAATCCTTCTTCAAGGTCGTGTTGCCGATCATGGTCCCGTCGATTGCCGCAGCCGCCATCTTGGTCTGGACCACGACGGTGTCGGAACTCAGCGCCTCGATCGTGGTCTACTCCGGCGGCAAGGAGACCATGCCGATCCAGATCTTCCGCCTGATCGATTCAAACCTGATGGCGCAGGCTTCCGCCTATGGTCTGGTTCTGGTCGTCACGATCCTGCTGCCCATCATCATCGCAACAACCATCTTTAAGATCGATGTTTTTGCATCACGATAAGCCAAGAGGGAGCTTACACATGACCATCCGTGTTGACCGCCGTACCGTCCTCGCCGGTCTTGCCGGTGCCGCTGCCTTGCCAGCTTTTGCGCAAGATCCGGGCAGCGTGACCATTTACACCTCCAACAACCAGCAGGCGGTGCAGGCGATCACCGACGAGGCGCGCACCAAGCTTTCGGGCCTGAAGCTGAACTTCATCACCGGTGGTTCCGGCCAGTTGCTGCGCCGCATGGAGGCAGAGGCCGCCCGCCCGCAGGCTGACATCTTCTGGAGTTCGTCGGCCAACACGCTTGGCGCTTTCAAGGGCCTGTACGAGCCCTATGCCTCGCCGCAGCTCAGCGCCATTGCACCGGCGCTGCGCGACCCGGCCAATCTGTGGACTGCGTCCAACCTCCATGTGGTGGTGCAGATGGTCAACACCAACCAGCTTGCCGGACAGCCCGCACCCAGGACATGGACGGACCTGTTCAATCCGGCCTTCAAGGGCAAGATCATAATTGCCGATCCGGCCAACTCCTCCACCGCCTACACGATCCTGTGGGGCGTCAGGCAGATGCTCGGCGCGGATGGCCTGAAGAAACTGGCAGCGAACACAATCGTGACCAGCGCGGCGGCCACGGTCCTGCGTGCCGTGGCCCAGGGTGAATACGCCATTGGCCTGACGTTCGAGTCCAACGCCTATGCCTATGTTGCCGGCGGCCAGCGCGAGATTGCGCTGGTGTACCCAAGCGATGGCACCTTCACGAGCCCGGAATTCCTGGTGCTCGCCAAGAATGCGCCGAACGCGGCAGGCGCAAAGCGCGCCTTCGATCACATCATCTCCAAAGAGGTGCAGACCGCCCTGCTCGAGGCAGCCTTCCGCCGCCCCAGCCGGACCGACATCGATGTGGCGAAGATCGTCAAGCTGCCGAATATGGCAGACATCAAGCTGTTCGCGATCAACGAGGATGAGGCCGCTGCCAAGCGGACGGAGTTCCTCGCCGAGTGGGCTGCCGCCGTCGCGGCAACCCGCTGACGCCGCCGCCAGGTGTCGATCGATCTGGACGACCTGACCCGTTTCGCCGAGTATCTGGCGGACATCGCTCGCCCGATGCTGCTCGTAGCTGCATCGGCGCAGGCAGCGATTGAAACCAAAGCGGACCGCAGCTTCGTCACGGCAACGGACAAGGCCATCGAGCAGCGCCTGCGCCGCGCGATTGCCGAACGCTTTCCGGAGCACGGGATCATAGGCGAGGAAGAGGGGCGCGAGCGGGAAAGCGCCTCGGTTCAGTGGGTGCTCGACCCGATCGATGGCACGGCGCCCTTTATCGCAGGTGTGCCTGTGTTTGGCACGCTGATCGCACTTGCGATCGACGATGTTCCAGTCATCGGTGTCATGGATTTTCCGATGACGAATGATCGTCTGGTTGGCCAGAGCGGGGCCGTGACACTGCACAACAGAAAGCCTTGCCGCACGCGCAACTGCATCACACTCGACAAGGCCATCATGGCCACGATGAATCCAGACTTTTTCACAGCCGACGAAACAGCTGCGCTGGACCGGCTGCAATCAGCGACCGCCTGGCGCATCTACGGCACGTCGAGTTTTGGCTATGGCCAACTCGCCAGAGGCCGGATCGATCTGGCCTTCGACACGCGCCTCGCCATTCACGATTTCGCAGTTTACAGGCCCATCATCGAAGGAGCTGGCGGTGTCGTGACGGACTGGCAAGGCGGCCCAATCACGCTGCGTTCCGGGCAGCAGGTGCTCGCTGCGGGGACACTGTCTCTCCATCGTCAGGCGCTCGAACAGGTGAAGGTGTGATGCAACTTAGTAGGCGTGCTGTCTTGAGATCACTGAGTGTTCGTTTGCCGCAGCAATCCCAATCTGAACGTGT
>JANMFA010000404.1:0-3574 GCA_031377545.1 Hyphomicrobiales bacterium
CAGCGCTGTGCCCATCATGCCGCCCGGCAACATGATGAGCACATTCTCGCGGCTCCAGGTCTTGCGCCAGGACCAGACCGAGATTGCGTCCATCACGAGCAGGATCGGAAACATGATGGCGGCGGCCTGCATGGTGGGGCCGCTCAGAGCCATAATCGGCATCGCGATCATGGCGAGATTGCCGCCAAAGCCGCCTTTGCCCATGGCCATGAGAATGACCGCAGGCACAGCAAAAGCGTAGAAGCCGGGATTGCTGATGGGATCGAAGGACAGCAGTGTCACGACTTGAAGAACGCGTCCGCGGCCCCCTTGGCGACTGATTTTGCACGCACAGTCGCCTCAAGCCGGGCAATCTCCCCAGCCAGAAGCTCGATGCGCTCTTTCAGTTCGAAGACCGAAAGCAGCGAAAGATCCTGCCCGATCTCGTGGACCAGCTTCTTTTTCGGTTTGTCGTCATCATCGCGCATCACGGCAGCCTCTCACAGAACCCGTCCGGGCAAAAGCATAGCCGTAGCGCCATCGGCGGCAATGCGAAAGCCTCGGAGCAGGCGGTGGATCAGGCCTGCCGGAGCGGTCTTTGCGCCAGGGAGAAGGTGATGAAGGCTGCAAGCCCCATCACCGCGATGAACAGCGGCATCACCAGCGGTGAGCGCGTCAGCAGCATACCGAGCAGCGACCCGACGATGGCCGCAAAGCTCATCTGAAGGATACCTTGCAGGGACGATGCGGCACCTGCCCTTTCAGGAAAAGGCATCATGGCGCTGGCACTGGCCTGCGGCATCACCAGACCGATCCCGAATGTGTAGATCATCATGGGGATGGTCACCTCCCAGGACGAGCCGGTGCTGATCGTCATCATCGCGAGCATGACCAGTCCGCCCGCCGCAAGGCAGGCAGCGCCCAGCCACATGGTGGCATCCATGCCGCGTGTGATCACGATGCGCTGGGCGACGATCGTTCCGCTGATAAAGCCCAGGACGCTGGCACCGAATGACAGCCCGAATGCGACGGGACTCAGGCCATAGGCACCTTGCAGCACGAAGGACGACCCTGAGATGAACGAGAACAAACCGGCATAGGCGAGGCTCGACATCGTGGCATGCAGCCGGAATGTCCGGTTCCGCAGAACGATCCGGAAACTTGCCAGAATGGAGAGCACAGAGATCGGCTCCGGCCGCCGCTGCCGGATGGTCTCGGGCAGAAACAGGATCACGCTGAGGCTGAGCACCATCGCGCCGGCAAGCACGGCCCAGAAGTTCGAACGCCAGCCGAACAGAGGTTCCAGCAAACCGCCCAGCAGCGGCGCGACAGCGGGCACAAGCCCCATCAGCATGCCCATGCGTGAGAGTTCCCGCCCGGCCCGGTCACCGTCGTAGAGATCGCGGACGATGGCGCGACCCAGCACGACCGGACCGGCGGCGCCAAGCGCCTGCACGAACCGGGCACCGATCAGGACATCGATCGATTGCGCCATGGCGCAGGCCGCGCTGGCCATGCAATAGAGTGCCAGACCCGCGAGGACGGACGGCTTGCGGCCAAATCTGTCGGAAACCGGACCGTAGAACAGCTGTCCCGCTGCGAACCCCGCGAGATAGGCCGACAGCGTCAGCTGCACGCGGGCGGCATCCGTGCCAAGACCCTGGGCAATCGCGGGAAGCGACGGAAGATACATGTCCGTCGAGAGCGGCCCCAGCGCCGTGAGCATCGCAAGGATGGCGGTCATGCCGAAGGTGTCAGGGCGCAGCTGCATCCCGCAGGCCGTAGAGACAGAAGGGGCCCGAGTCCATCACATCAGTTGCGGTAACGATCGTTCCACTGGCGTTCGCCGATGCGGCAGTCCATCTTCTTGCGCGGCGAATCCAGCTCGGTATTGACCCGGATGACCCGCAGGCCTTCGGGCAGGATCAGATCATCGGGAACGCTGGAGATTTCCCGCAGGATCTTGGTGCGGGTGGCCTCGACGAACTGGTCCCGCTCACGGATGGCCACCATGAAAGCGCCTGGCCCGCCGATGACGCAATCCGTGTAGTAATCGTCGAGATCGTCCATGTCGAACGCCGACCTGCGGCCATTGTTGACCATGATCGGCAGGCCGTTGATCACGATGCCTGACTTGACGGCCCTGTCACGTGCATCAACGACATCGCTTCCGCTGTTGTTCGCGCCGTCGCCCGAAATGTCGAGGACGCGGCGGGATGAGTCGAAGCCGTTGTTCTCGAACATCTCCTGCCCGAAGAGAATGGCTCCTGACACAGAGGTCCGGTACCAGCGGCTGATCGGCGCGGCCGCCAGCCTGGCCACGAAGGCATCGGCGGTTTCCGGTCCGTCGATCACCTGCCATGGCACCACGATGCGCTGGATGTTGTGGCCAGCCCATTCGAAATAGATCACGGCGATCTTGCCGGTCAGGCCGCCCCGGATGGCTTTCAGCACCTCGGGCGAGGTGAGGGCCTTGATATAGCCTTCACGCTGGAGCCTCTGCTCCTCCATATCCATGGAATAGGAGATGTCGACGGCGAGCACGAGTTCGACATCGACTTCGGTCGGGCCACCTTTCGCAAGGGCTCTGGATGGCGCGGCCAGCCAGACCAGAAGCGTGAAAAGGGCAAGAAAAAGCCTGCCTGGAATTCCTGATGCCGCCCTCATCTCACCCTCCCAGCGTCAGATCGAGCGGGCGAACTGGCGCGCTCAAGGCCTAGATGTCCTGCCCGTCGTTCTCGGTCGCCAGCCTCTCGGCGGACTGCTTGATGCCCTTGAGATGCGGATTGATCTTCAACGCTTCGCGGAACGCCGCGAGCGCCTGCTTGTTGTTGCCGCCTTGCTGGAAGATCAGCCCGATGCCAGCCAGCGCCTGGAAATGGCGCGGCTCGAGCGCCAGCGTCTGGCGCAGATCACGCATGGCCCCGTCAAAATCCTTGCGCTGGAAATGCACGGCAGCGCGGCGGCTATAGGCTTCCGCCCAGTCCGGCTTCAGGGCGAGAACCGAATCGAGGATATCGAGGGCCACTTCGCCCTGCTCGGCCTTCATGGCCGCCTGCACGCGCTCCATCAGGAGGTCCAGCGTGTCGCTTCCCGAGCGCGACCACAACCGTGCGATCTGGTCGGCGAGGCTGCTGGCCTCGATCTCGGTGCCGGACGCCGCGAGGCGCTCGAACAGCTGGTCCATGCGCGACTGATGGCGCGGATCGGGCGCGCGGCGCTCAGGTTCGGCAGGTGGCGCCGTGCGTGATGGGGAAGGAGGCGTGCGCGATGACTGGGCCTGTGCCGGTGCGGACACGGGCAGGGCGAGGAGCATCAGCGTGAATGCAAAAGCGCGCATGACGCAAGGCTAGCGTCCAATGCAGGCCACGTCAAAGGATCACGGAAAATGTGATAGGTCGGCCAAACGCCACAAGAAACCGGCAAAGCCGGATCAGAAAACTCTCAGCCCTGGCGGGCCTTGAAGCGCTTCTGGGTCTTGTTGATGATGAACACGCGGCCCTTGCGCCGCACCAGCTGGTTGTCACGGTGGCGCTTCATCAGCGATTCCAGCGAGTTGCGAATTTTCATGGCGACTGTCTCACGAACAAAAAAC
>JANMFA010000169.1:0-1747 GCA_031377545.1 Hyphomicrobiales bacterium
GTCACTGCGGCCGCGGCAATACCAAGCAATACTCTACCAAAGGTTCTGCGATCCATTCACGCCTCCCAAGGCTTCACGTTCAGCCCTTCAGGTCGAAGGGCATTGGATATTGGGACAAAGGGTGCCACGCAGTAATACGTAGATTCACGTGAAGTCACCGGCCGGTTCAGAAATGCGCTCCACAAACAAAAATCCCCCCCGCGTTCACGCGGGAGGGACAAAAAGACCGCTCAGGCCGCAATCAGCAGCCTGATGGAGTTACCAGTAGAACCGTGGCCGTGGCCGATAATAGACCGGACGGCGGTACACGGGGCGGTAATACACGCGGCGGCGACGGTAGATGACGCGACGGCGACGGTAAAACACCCGGCGGCGACGATACCGGCGGCGATAGTAATACTGGGCCTTCTCCGTGGTCGGCAGGCCATCGACATCGGGGCGATAGTCACCCTCCGTGCGCTCTGCCTCGGTCTTTGGCACGTCCGGAGACGCAACCGGCATCGGCGCAGCTTCTGCGGTCTCGGGTGTCAAAACCCCCACAACCGCAACCGCGGCTGCAACTCCAAACAATCCTCGTACAAACGCTCGCCTGTCCATCAAACCCTCCTTGTTGTAAGGCAATCGCCCCGGGGCCAAAGCTGGGCGCATTGTGATGAAGCTAAGATGAATGTCCAATAGGTCATTCTACGTACTCGCTTTGGTCCCTATGATGCGGGGTCCGCACCAGATGATTGGCGGTAGGGGCCTTCTGCTGCCAACGCATCCCGCATCGCCTCAACGTGGGCGCGTTCGCGCTCAAGATAGTCTGAAACCGCACGGCGCAGCCGCGGGTCGGCGATATCATGGGCGGAATAGGTAATCGTGGGCAAATAGCCCCTCGCGAGCTTGTGCTCGCCCTGCGCGCCTGCCTCCACCCGCTTCAGGCCCCGATTGATGGCAAAATCGATGGCCTGATAGTAGCAGACCTCGAAATGGAGGCAGGGATGGTCCTCGATACAGCCCCAGTTCCGCCCGTACAGCACATCATTGCCAATGAAATTGATGGCACCTGCGATCAGTGTTCCGTGGCGGCGGGCCATGACCAGCAGGATCTGATCGGCCATGGTCCGCCCGATTTCGAAGAAGAACGCGCGGTTGAGGTAGGGACGCCCCCATTTTCGGCTGCCGGTGTCGATGTAGAACCGCAGGAAGGCATCCCAATGCTCCTCCGTGATATCCGCGCCCGTGAGCCATTCGACGGTGATTCCGCTCTGCAATGCGGTCTGGCGTTCCTTGCGGATGTTCTTGCGCTTGCGCGACGCCAGCGTTTCCAGAAACGCCTCGAACGAAGCATAACCCGCGTTATCCCAATGGAACTGCTGATCCATCCTCTGGAGGAAGCCGCTGTTGCCCAGCAGTCGCCATTCTGCCTCGGTCGGGAAGGTGACATGCACGGACGACGCGCCCAGCCGATCACGCACGAGTTGCAACCCCTTGATCAGCGCTGCGCCTGAGGCCTCGGCATCAGCCCCGGCTTTGACCAGAAGGCGTGGGCCGGTCACGGGCGAAAACGGCGAGGAAACCTGCAGCTTGGGGTAATAGTTCCCTCCTGCGCGTTCGAAGGCATCGGCCCAGCCATGATCGAAGACGTATTCGCCTTGGCTGTGGGTCTTGAGATAACAGGGCGCGGCGGCAAGAAGTTCACCCTGATCCGATTCAACCAGCACATGGGCCGAATTCCAGCCGCTGCGTCCGCCCGTGCAGCCTG
>JANMFA010000177.1:0-13064 GCA_031377545.1 Hyphomicrobiales bacterium
GCGGCATCGGATAGTCCCTTAGCTTCACGGGCCGCACCCATTTCAGCGCCTGCCCCTCGCGCGCCGTGACGACGCCCTCCCAGCGGCGGCAGATATAGAGCGGCATCAGCAGGTGGAAATCCGGATAGGCATGGCTGGCGAAGGTGAGCGGCGCGAGGCAGGCTTCCTTGACTGTTATACCAAGCTCTTCCTTCAGTTCGCGGATCAGCGCGTCCTCGGGCCGTTCGCCGGGATCGAGCTTGCCGCCGGGAAACTCCCACAGGCCGGCCAAGGCCTTGCCCTCGGGGCGCTGCGCGATCAGCACGCGCCGATCCTCGTCCACCAGCGCACAGGCCACGACCAGCAGGAGTTTCATGTCTTCACTCCAGATGGGAGGCGAATGAGGCCGGTCACGATGGCAACGCCAACCAGAACGATCAGGCCACCCAGCACCTGGCTTGGCACGACCGGTTCTCCCAGCACCGTGATCCCGGCCACCAGCGCCACCGTTGGCACGAGATATCCCGTCATGGCTGCTTTGGTAGGGCCGGCTGCGGTGATGAGGCGCATGAAGATCCAGATCGGCAGCGCGGTACTGAACACGCTCAGCGCGATCAGCAGAAGCATGTTGTCAGCGGCGGGTGCGAAACCGGCGCTTCCGGCAAAGCCGATGGCAAGCAATGTGGCAAAAACAGCGGACGCGGTCTGCTGGCCAAGCGCCAGCCGCAGCGGCTCGGCGCGTGGAATGCGGCGCGTATAGATGTTGCCAAGTGCATACCCCAGCGTCAGCGACAGCATCGCCAGCACCGCCAGCAGTGAACCGCCTCCGGCGAAGGCCTTGGGCCCGATCAGCAGCACCACGCCCGCAAGGCCAACCAGAATGCCAACGGTTCGTGCCGGTGTCAGGCGTTCGCCCGCCAGAAAGAAATGCCCCAATACGGCCGTCATCAACGGACCCGCAGCCTGGATCAACGCGGCGGGCCCCGAATCCATCCGCACCAGCGCAAAGGCCACGAGCATGTTGGGCACCCATCCATTCAGCGTGCCCAGCACCAGCCAGTCCTTCCACTCCCTCCCTTGCGGCAGGATCGACTGGCCAAGACCCAGCACGATCAGCATCAGGAAAGCGGCAGCACCAAGGGCGCGAATGGAGGCAAGCACCGCAGGGGAAAGCTCGCCCCCCAGCATCTTGATCAGCAGGAAGCTGCTGCCCCACGTCAGCGAGCAGGCCACCAGATGCAGCACGACAAAGCCGTGCGAAGGCCCGGACGTCCCATCACCCTTCACGAGCGATAATCGCCATTGATCTCGATATAGGCCTTGGTGAGGTCGCAGGTATAAGCGGTGTAGCGCCCCTTGCCGAGGCCAAGATCCACCGTGATGGCGATGTCCTGGTTCTTCATATAGGCCGAGGTCTGGCCCTCGCTGTAATTGGGGTCGCGCTCCCCCTTGACCGCAACGCGGTACGGCCCGAACGCAATGGCCAGCTTGTCGCGCTCCGCAGGCTGGCCAGCCTTGCCCACCGCCATCACAACGCGGCCCCAGTTGGCGTCTTCGCCTGCCACCGCCGTTTTCACCAACGGTGAATTGGCGATCGACATGGCGATGACCCGTGCGGATTTGGCGGAAACCGCGCCACTGACGTTCACGGTCACGAACTTGCGCGCGCCCTCTCCGTCCCTGGCCACGAGTTGCGCCAGTTCCAGCAGCAATTCGTTCAGCGCCTTGCGGAACGCCATCAGCGCCCGGTCAGCGGGGTCCTTGATGAGTTTCTGGCCGCGTTTGGCGGCGGCACCCGTTGCGAACAGCATCAATGTGTCCGAGGTGGATGTATCGCCGTCCACCGTCACGGCATTGAAGCTGTTGACGACGCCTTTCGCCAGAAGGCCCTGCAGTGCCTCCCTGCCAATGGCGGCATCGGTGAAAACGAAGGACAGCATGGTCGCCATGTCCGGCGCGATCATGCCCGCGCCCTTGGCAATGCCCGCGATGGAGACCTGCGTGCCGTTGATGTTGACCGTGCGGGTCGCGACCTTCGCGAAGGTGTCGGTGGTCATGATGGCTTTCGCCGCATCGAGCCACGGGCCAGCCTTGGCACGTTTCGCGCAATCCTCCAGCACGCCGTTGAAGCGCGTGGCATCCAGTGGCTCGCCGATCACGCCGGTGGAAGCAAGAAAGACCTCGGATGTCTTGCAGTCCGCGGCCTTCGACGCGATCTCAGCCGTGAGCTTGACCGCAGCCTTGCCCTTCTGGCCGGTGAAGGCATTGGCATTGCCAGAATTGACCACGAGTGCGCGGGCCGAACCCTTGGCGAGATGCGTCCGGCACCAGTCAACAGGGGCCGAAGGGCATTTCGACGTGGTGAACACGCCTGCAGCCACGGTGCCCTTGTCCATCACGGCCAGAAACACATCCGTGCGGTTCTTGTACTTGATCCCGGCTTCGGCGGTGGCAAAGCGCACGCCCGCAATATCGGGCATATCCGGCCAGGCTTTCGGCGCGAGCGGGGAAACAGGAACGTCTTTGCCAGCCATGGAACACCCTTGAACGTCGGAACGGTGGCTTCTTTAGACCATCCAAACCTGCTGCGGGAGGGGAAAAACGGCGCAGGACGAGCGTTTGAAAGGTTTCCTTCACCATAACCGCAAATCTGGGGTGAAGGGGTATGGTGAATTCTACCATGCGCTTCAGGGTTTCTTAAGCGCACTTGGTTACCTTAAGTCCCAGTTTGGTCTCGTTGTGTTGTGTTGAGTGAGTGAGTGAGAGTCCAATGAGTGAACCTATGCGTCCGCGTGTGAAGTATGTCATCGGCCCTGACGGGAGCCCGTTGACAATCGCCGACCTGCCGCCGTCCGATACGCGCCGCTGGGTGATCCGGCGGAAAGCGGAAGTCGTGGCTGCCGTGCGCGGCGGGCTGCTGTCGCTGGAAGAAGCCTGCAGCCGCTATACGCTGACGGTGGATGAATTCCTGAACTGGCAGCATTCCATCGAGTCGCATGGTCTGGCCGGCCTGCGCACCACGCGCATCCAGCACTACCGCCAGTAATCGGCCGTATCAGTGCATCCCAAAGGGCGGCTTCGGTCGCCCTTTTTCGTGTTCAGCGATGCACGCCGATCTGCGCCGTCAGCCCGCCATCGACCGGGATCACCGCTCCGGTGATATAGGCCGCCGCATCCGACATCAGGAAGCCGACGGTCGCCGCCACGTCCTCAGGTTTCGCAAAGCGGCCAGCCGGGATCTGGCTCTCCATCTTCTCCCGATAGGCCTCATAGGCCGCCATCATGTCGGTCGCGATGAAGCCCGGCGCCACGTAGTTGACGGTGATCCCGCGCTTGGCGGTTTCGATCGCCAGCGTGCGGCAATAGCCCAGCAGCGCGGCCTTCGATGCCGCATAGGCCGCATTGCCCTGATTGGCCTGCAGTGCGGTCACCGAGCCGATGACCGTGACCCGCCCTGAACGCGCCCGCATCATGTTGCGCGACAATGATTTGATGATGCGCGTGAACGACCAGAAATTCACCTGCATCGCGGCTTCCGCCTTGCTCTGGTCCATCATCATCGACAGCGCGTCATAGGGCTGGCCGGCATTGTGCACGAGGCCGTGATAGGGCGTGTCCTCGCAGGCCCTGGCGAAGGCATCGACCGTATCGACCAGCGACAGGTCGAGTTCCAGCGCCCGCACGGAGCGCCCGCTTGTGGCGAGCTCGGCAGCGAGTGCATGGGCCTGCTCACCCGATGAGCGATAGGTGAAATCGACGTCAAAACCCTGCGAGACGAGCTGGCGCACGATGGCCGCGCCGACCCCCTTGCCGCCGCCAGTGACCAGAATGCGTTTTGTATCAGACATGGGAAGCTTCCATAGCTTTCCCGCTCCCTGCTTGCGGGGAGAGGGGGACAATCAAACTGGCTCGGCCGTCATGACCAGGCAGGTGTTCTGGCCGCCAAACCCGAACGAATTCGAGATCACACTGGTGACCTTGGCGTCGCGTGGCGTGTTGGCGACGATGTCGATCAGGATGGTCGGATCGGGCATGTTGTAGTTGATTGTGGGCGGAATCCGGCCATTCTGGATCGAAAGCAGCGAGAACACCGCCTCGACGGCACCGGCCGCCGTGAGCGTATGTCCGATCATCGACTTGTTGGACGTGATGGGCGGCACCGTCTCGCCGAAAACAACCTGGCAGCCCATGGCTTCCATCCGGTCGTTCTCGGGCGTGGATGTGCCATGCGCGTTGATCGTGTCGATATGGTCCGGCCGCAATCCCGCATCGTCCAGCGCCGCCTTGATCGCACCGATTACCGGCTTGCCGTCGGGCGAGGAACGCGTGCGGTGGAATCCGTCACCCATCTCGCCGCATCCCGCCAGCACGCCGAGGATCCGGGCACCGCGTGCGACGGCATGGTCGTAATCCTCCAGCACGAGGGCCCCAGCCCCCTCCCCCATGACGAAGCCGTCCCGGTTCTTGGAAAAAGGCTTCGCCGCACCTTCCGGCGGGTCATTCTGCGTCGACAGCGCCGACAAGAGCGAAAACCGGATCAGCGCTTCGGCATGGACCGAGCCATCGGTGCCGATGCACAGCGCGGCAGGCGTCTCACCGCGACGGATCGCCTCGACACCAAGCTGGATCGCGGTGGCACCCGACGAGCAGGCCGTGGACAGTGAAATCGGCGAACCCTTGGTGCCGAATTCATCCGCAATGCGGTCCGCGACGGTGCCGAACAGGAAGAGCTCGTGGAAGTCATGGAACTTGCCGGTCGCGGCACCTTTCAGCACATCGACATAGGTCAGGTCGCCGTTACCTCCGGCATTGGCCATCGCGGCACGCTGTGGCCATTCCACCTCGACCGGCGGCACCGCCATGAACAGCTGACCCGGAAATTCAGCCTTGCCGCCCAGCGCGGATTGCGCAACGGCCTCGCTGGCTGCAAGCCGCGCCAGCTCATGCGACAGATTGGGAGCGCAAAACGGCTCCGGGATCTTCAGCGTATCCACAGTGCCCGCAATCGTGGTGCGCAACCCTTCCGTGGGAAACCGCGTGATCCGATGGATGCCGCTCCTGCCCGCCGTCAATGCCGCCCAGTTGTCGTCCTTGCCGACGCCCAGCGACGTCACAACGCCCATGCCGGTAACGGCCACTACGGGCCGCCCAAGCTTGTCGCGCGTCTGCTTCGCCATCACGCCGCCTCCACTGTCACGAGGCCCTCGCCCCGGTGATAGCCCACGCCGGTCACGGCGACCGGGCCAGCCAGCTTGCCGGCATGAACACCGCCCGCCGCCAGCGCCACCCCAAAGGCGAACTGCGCCTCGATGGAATGGCCGATCAATTCACCCGAAAGGATGACCTTCGCATCCGGCGCGACTTTCGCAATCGCTTCCGCCTCCTCGCTGGACGCCTCGGCAAAGCCGGTGTTGCCCGAAATGACGGTTGCAACCGGCCCGACTGCGGCAAGCTGAGCGCCCAGAATACGGCTGACATCGCCTTCGTTGCGCCGGGAGCGCTCGGCCGCCACAGGTCCAAGCCGGGCCAGCATGCGCGCGCCACGCGCCTGTGCATGCTCGCGGGCCTCGAGCACAAGGAAAGCCGAGGCGGAGCCTAGTACAAATCCGCCGCCACCCCGTTGCAACACCGGAACGGACGGATCGCGCCAGACGGCACCGCCCATCTCGTAGGTCAAGATCAGATCGGGACGCTCGACATTCGTGGCACCGCCGACCAGGAACAGATCATTCTGCCCGGAACGGATGCGGGCCTCGGCGATGCGGATGGCATCCACACCTGCCTGCTCTTCGCCCATGAAGGTGCGCGAACCGCCGATCACGCCATGCACGATCGAGATATTGCCTGCCAGGAGATTGGAGAGCTGCGCGAGAAACAGCGTGGGCCGGATATCCGACATCAGCCGTTCGTTGAGATAAACGCCGGGCTTTACGGCATCACGCAGGCCGGTCATGATCTGGCCATCGACAGCAAAATCCCGTTCGCCGCCGCCGCAGGCGACGATGAGATGCATCTTGGCCAGCATCTCCGGATGGCCCTTGATGCCGGCATCCTCCAGCGCGGCTCCGGCAGCATAGGTGCCATAACGTTGCCACGGCTCCATCTGGCGTTGATCGGATTTCTTCGGGATATGCCTGTCCATCTCCACCGGAACAGCGGGATGAACCACGTAAGGCGCCAGCGTCTCGCGGTTCACATTGGGTATGCAACCGGAAAGAGCCTGGACCTGGGGTTCAATCCCCTCTCCAAGGCTGGTGACGATACCGATACCGGTGACAATGACGTCGCGAGAGGACATTCCAGACCGCATTCCGCTCCTGTTTCGCATGACGGCGAAACCTCAAGGAAAGCCGGGTATCACGCCGGGATTTCGGAACCAAGCCCGATCCGCGTGATCTGGCCCAGCATCAGGCTCTTCATGTCAGCCGGAAAGGCCGTGAGCGCAAACCGGAGAGAGGCACTGGCGACGAGCTTTCCGTCGACCCTGATCTTCGCCTTGGTCGCGGCATAGCCCGAACCGTCCTGATCAAACCGCGCCTCGATGGCGAGATCCTGCCCTGGCGTCACAAAATGCCGGAAGCGGGCTTCATCGACACCCATCAGGAATGGCATATGTGACAGCCGGTTCAGTGCCAGCAGAAGATAGCCCGAGGCCTGCGCCATGGTTTCTGTGAGCAAAACTCCCGGAACCAGCGGATGGCCGGGGAAATGCCCCTCGAACACTGGGCTTTCCATCGGCACGACAGCCTTGGCGACAAGCGTGCGCGCCTCGCGGTCAAAAACCGTGACGCTGTCGATCATTTCGAAATACTCGAGACGCATGGGCAGGGTTCCCCCTTCTCCCCTTGCGGGAGAAGGTGTCATGCGGCACGCATGACGGATGAGGGGTCACACAGTTCTGAGAGGTTGGCGAAACCCCTCGTCCGACCTGCTTTGCAGGCCACCTTCTCCCGCAAGGGGAGAAGGAAAAACAAGTTACGCCGCCTTCGCAGCCACCAGCTCGTCGATACGGGCACAGAGATTCTTCAGGACGAAGTAGTTCTCGGCGGGCGTCTTGCCCTCGTTGACTTCCTGCGTCCACTGCTCGAGCGGCATCTTGATGCCGAACTTCTTGTCCACTGCGAAAGCAATGTCGAGGAACGCGAGGCTGTCGATGCCCAGATCGTTGATCGCATGGCTCTCGGGAGTGATGGTATCGCGCGGGATATCCGCAGTTTCGGCCATGATCTCGGCGACGGTGTCATAAGTGGACATCGTGCTCTCCTTCGGATTGGAATGTTGGCAGTCAATAGATGACGGAAGGCGGGTCTATACAAGACCGCTCCGGTTTGTCCAATGCCCCACCGCGCAATGCATCTGCAGCATGGCGATCAGAACAGCGGCCGCAACTGGACACCGGGGATGCGGAATGGTCCCACCGCCATGCGCCCGTTATCGAACACCAGCGGCAGCCGCATGCTCATGTCACGCTGCTGGCCGCCTGCCCGGTTGCCGCCCAGAAGCGCGCCGACGAGCCCCCGGGCGGCGCCACCAATACCGAATTGCTGCAGGACAGCGCCCGCATTGACGAAACTCGCGTCCATTCGCCCCTCGATCCGGCGCTGGTCATCCAGCTTCAGGTCGCCCTTGGCCTCCAGGCGGGGCATCCCTTTGCTGAGCTTGAGCTGTTCCACCCTGACGGTGCCGCCCGCCATTCTCCAGTTTTCGATGGTCGTCTGCCAGTTGCGGCGATCCACCTGCCTCAGGCCAAGAATGCGGGCGTCCAGTTCCAGATTGACCGCATCGCGGCTGTTGGTCAGCAGATCGGTCTCGGGAATCAACGCATTGTCGAGCCGCACCGCCAGATCATAGGCTCCGGCAAGGGTCGGATCCGCACTCTCGCGCAGATGGGCTTCCAGTTTGCCTGCTGACCAGCGCCCGCCAGCCGTCGTCGTGACACTGAGATTCTCGACCTCGAGCGACAGCCGCTCCAGCCTGTTCACACCGCCGCGGGTGCTGGCCCGGGCGCTTTTCCAGTTCAGGGTCATTTCCGGATCAAGCGGGCTGCGAATGACAAGCGGACCCTCAAGCTCGGAAATCACATGCGCCATGTTCAACGCGCCAGCGGTTGTCCCGATGATCGTCAGACCCTTGACCTGGCCGTTGATGATTTCGCCAGCCTCGCCTTTCTGGCGGTACGACGGATTGCTGCACCGGCCTTCGATGCGGAACGGATAGCCCGTGATCGCGCGGTCCGGACAGCTCCACTCCCGGCCCACAGTTGCCTCGCGGGCAAAAAGGTTGTCGATCTCGGCATTGATCCGCGATCGCCCGTAAAACCAGAGCACTGACCAGCCCACGGCCACCAGCAACAGCAGGATGAACGGGAGGTACAGCCAGAGTCGGCGCGGTCCGGCGGAGATTTCTGCGTTCATTTGGCCCATTCCATGCATTGTCAGAGGCGATAGCCGCTGCTACCCCGGCAGTATCTTCTTTTGCATGTCATCATGGATCACGTCGAGAACAAGTCAGCCCCCTCCCATCCCCATGCGCATCCGGGCGACATGTGGGTGTTCGGCTATGGCTCGCTGATGTGGAATCCGGGCTTTGCCTTCGCGGAGCGCCGCCCCGCTGTCGCGCATGGCGTCCATCGCAGGCTCTGTGTCTATTCCACGCGATACCGTGGCACGCCTGAAAAGCCCGGTCTCGTGGTGGGACTGTTGCGAGGCGGCTGCTGCCACGGCGTCGCCTTCCGCGTCCATTCAGAGAATGTTGCTTCAACGCGCGAATACCTGGCTGACCGGGAGCAGATATCGAGGATCTATCACGAGGTCTTTCGCCCGGTGCGCTTGCGCGATGGCCGCACGATCTCGGCACTGTGCTACGTTGTTGACCAGCAGCATCGGCAATATGCAGGGCGCCTGACGCCGGAAGAACAGCTGCGGATGGTCGAGCACAGCGCGGGCTCCACCGGCCCCAACCGCGACTATGTCTGCAACACCGCCAGATCCCTGCGGGAAATCGGTGTCGAGGACAGGACATTGCGCTGGCTCGCCGAAAGGCTGGCATAAGCCGCGTCGTTCACGGCCGTATTTTGCATCGATACCGATAGTTGCTAATCACGTCGTCATCGAATCAACTGTCATTTTGACCAACGGGATATCTTCATGAGCGGCGGACACGGACCTTCCATCGAGGGCAACAACAAATACATCGCACTGCTGATTGCGGTTCTGGCGCTGTTTCTGGCTTTCTCCGAAATGCTGGGAAAGAACGCCGAAAAGGCCTCGATGCAGGCCAACATCGAGGCGAACAATCTCTGGGCTTTCTTCCAGGCCAAGACCATCCGGCGCGCCATGGCGCAGAATCTGACCGAAGTCATCCAGATCGACGCGGTTGGCGTGACGGACGAGGCGAAGAAGGCCGCCATCGCCAAGCAGATCGACACCTGGACCAGGCTGGCGGCGCGCCTGGAATCCGAGCCCGATGTCAACGAAGGCCGCAAGGAGCTGATGGCGCGTGCCAAGGCGGCCGAAAAGAGCCGCGACGTCAACAACCAGAAGAACGAGGGCTTCGAGGTGGCGTCAGCGATTCTGCAGGTTTCCATTGTGGTGGCTTCCGCCATGATCATAACCGGAATCATGGCGCTGGCCTATCTGGCCGGCTTTCTCGGGGTTGCGGCGATTGGCCTGATGGCCGTGGCGCAATTCGCGCCGACGATCCTGCCGTTTCACTGAACCGGGAGGTCAGCGTCCCATGATTCGCGCCCTGATCCGCGCGAATCGGGATGACTTGCCTGGAACGATCCCCAGCATGGCCATGGCGCGGATCTTGACCTGCGCCATCTGTGCTTTCAGCGCAGCCTTGTAGGGCGCGATGACGGCAGTTGCTTTTTCCCTGAGCCAGTTCACCCTGTGGTAGATCCAGACGAACCAGCGGAAGGTCATCAGTTTGTCCCGCGTCAGGTCGAACAGAAACGCGACCAGCCCGAATCCCACGATCTTGATGGCAACGAACCCAAGCGCTCCCAGCATCAGATGTCCATGCGTCATGAGATAGAGGGTGCCCAGCTTGAGCGGCTGAACGACGATGACGGGAATTGCGAAGAGCAGCAGCGCGCCCCAAGGCGGCATGTGCTCGATCCGCGTCGCCACCCAGCGCTTGAAATCCTCAAACGGAATATGATCGCGCAGCCAATGGCCGAAATCGGTCAGCCGGTCCCACAGCCAGGCCTCAATCAGGAAGACGGCGGCGAGCAGAAGCCAGAACGGGCGCATCATACGGCGGAGCATGGTCGCGAGTGTATCACGGACGGGGCAAAAATACCGCTATCCGCAGCCGACAAAGAATAAACACATTCCCTCAGTGGAATCATTCCGTCGTGATCAAACCCTGAGAGGTCCCCATGCCCATGACAGCTTATGCGAGATTGATGGAAATGCAGGCCGATATCGAGAAGATCAAGGCGATGTCTGGCTCGCACCGGATAGCGCAAGATGACGAGAGGGATTTGCTGCCCGAGGAACAGTCCGCTGTGGCTGAGACAGACGAGCATGATCTGATTCCCGGCGAAAAGAAGAGAGGAGAGCCACTGGGCCTGCGGCAGGCGCTGAACTGAGCTGTTCGTCGCGTTTCTAGACCGAGCACTCACGAAAACGGCATTTCCGCGTGGGTCCTTGGTGCGTCTATCCATGTTCTCGTGAGTAAATTCATGGGTGGACGGAGAGCATTGCGATGAAAAGGCGCGGTTTTATTCTGCTCGGGCTGTCCTGCGGTGCAGGTGGCCTGGCTTACTTCGCTCTGGGAAGCCGAAAGGCTGCCGCTGGCCCGCTGCACATCGATTCCACGAACTTTGCCGTTGGCGGACGTGATGTGGTGGCCTATTTCCACCTGCCCCAAAGCGCCAGTTCCGCAAAGGGCGTAGCCGGCAGTCGCCGCTTCACGACGTTCTGGAAGGGCGGGCATTTTGCTTTTGCCTCGGCCGAAAATCGCGATCTCTTCCAGGCAAACCCGACGAAATATGCGCCACAGTTTGACGGTCATTGCGCCTGGGCCGCAGGCCAGGGCTACAAGGCACCAGCCAGCCCCGATGTCTGGACCATCGTGGACGGCAAACTCTATCTGAACTACTCCAACGACGTTCGTCGACGGTGGGAGAAGGGGATGTCCAGCCAGATCACCGCCGCCAATACAAACTGGGTCAAACTTGGGCTGGAACCCGGCGCGACGGGCGATGCGGAAGACTATGCACCGAAGTCTGCACCCATTCCGTAGAGCAGAGTTTCAAACCCGCAGCTCACACGTGGATCGCCCGCTTGTCCACGGCAAGCGCGGCTTCTTTCACCGCTTCGCTCATCGTGGGGTGAGCGTGGCAGGTGCGCGCCAGATCTTCCGATGAGCCACCGAATTCCATGAGCACCCCGACCTCGTGTATGAGATCTCCCGCGCCCGCGCCGATGATGTGGCAGCCCAGCACCCGGTCGGTCACAGCATCCGCCAGCATCTTCACGAAACCGTCGGTGGCCCGGTTGGCCCGTGCGCGACCGTTGGCGGTGAACGGGAACTTGCCGACCCTGTAGGCAATGCCCGCCTTCTTCAACTCTTCCTCTGTCTTGCCGATGTTTGCCACTTCCGGCCACGTGTAAACGACACCGGGAATGTTGTCGTAATTGATATGCGGCTTCTGTCCCGCGAGAATTTCCGCGACGCAGACGCCCTCGTCCTCCGCTTTGTGGGCCAGCATGGGACCGCGCACGACATCGCCAATGGCGTAGATCCCGGGAACATTGGTGGCGAAATGATCGTCGATCACCACCCGGCCCCGCTCCATCGCGACACCGGCGGCTTCAAGGCCCAGTCCATCGGTATAGGGACGGCGGCCCGTGGCGACGAGCACGACATCGGCCTCGACCGTTTCAGCCGCACCGCCAGCGACAGGCTCGAAGGTGACGCTGGCACCCTTCTTTGATTTCGCAACCGCCGTCACTTTGCTGGACAGCTTGAACGCCACACCCTGCTTTTGCTGGATGCGCAGGAAGTTCTTGGCGATCTCATCGTCCATTCCAGGGAGAATCCGGTCGAGATACTCGATCACGATCACTTCAGACCCCAGCCTGCGCCAGACCGAGCCCAGTTCAAGGCCAATGACACCACCGCCGATGACGATCATCTTCGCGGGAACCTTGTCCAGTTCGAGTGCGCCCGTGGACGAGACGATCACCTTCTCGTCGAAGGCGATTGTCACGCCGGGCGGCGAGGCAATGTCGGAACCCGTGGCGATGACGATGGCCTTCGTGTCCAGCACCTGTACCGAGCCGTCATCCGCCTTCACCTGCACCTTGCCTGCGGACAGGATCGAACCCCAGCCCTTCACGCCGTCAACCTTGTTCTTCTTCAGCAGGAAATCGACGCCCTTGACGTTGGCGTCCACCGTATCCTGCTTGTGCTTCATCATGCCGGGCAGGTTAAGCTTCGGCTTGGAAACCTCGATGCCGAGATCCGCAAAGCCATGGCCCGCCTCGTCAAACATCTCGGAGGCATGCAGCAGCGCTTTCGACGGGATGCAGCCGATGTTGAGGCAGGTACCGCCGTAGGTTTTCATCTTCTCGACGATGGCGGTCTTCAGCCCGAGCTGCGCCGCGCGGATGGCGCAGACATAACCGCCGGGGCCGGAGCCGATAACAATGAGATCGTAGGACATTCATGACTCCATGGTGACGTTCAGGCCACCGTATTGAAACTCAGTAGCAACGCACGCCCCAGGGCGTATGGCGGCAATGGCCGCCGATACCCATGCCCCAGACCGGTCCAACTCCGATCACGACAGGCCTGCGGGACTGCACCTCGATGGCCCGGGTGCGGTCGATTTCAAGCCGACAGGTTGTGTAGCCCGGCGTTCCGCGCTTCGCGCCATATTGCTGGCAGCGGGCATCGTCCTCGCGGTCGATTTCGGCCCGGCGCTCCTCGATGGTCTGGCAGGCGGCCAAAGGGAGGACCAAAAGGGAGAGAAGAATGAGTTTGCGCATCTGTTATCTCCTTCTCGAAAGTTGCATCAGCGTTGTGCGTCCTTCGAGGCTCGCCTTCGGCTCGCACCTCAGGATGAGGGG
>JANMFA010000228.1:0-4591 GCA_031377545.1 Hyphomicrobiales bacterium
CCTACAAGCCGTTGCTGGACTGGTCACAAGGCTGGGCGGGTCTGACCGCATTCTGGGCCGGTCTGGATTTCGAGAACTACACCACGGTGCTGACCGATGGACTCTATCTCTCGGCTTTTCTGACCTCACTCCGGATCGCTCTTTTGGGCACTGTGCTGACATTGCTGGTGGGGTATCCCATCGCGCTGGCCATGGCGCGGGCTCCCAAGCGTTGGCGGCCTTTTCTTGTTGCTCTCGTCATCCTGCCGTTCTGGACGAGCTTTCTCATCCGTGTGTATGCCTGGATCGCCATCCTGAAACAGGAGGGGCTGCTCAACCAGTTCCTTCTTGCCACGGGAGTGATTGCGGCCCCGCTCGATATCCTCAACACGGAAGTCGCGGTGCAGATCGGCATTGTTTATTCCTATCTGCCATTCATGGTCCTGCCGCTCTATGCGGCGCTTGAAAAGCATGATCCGTCGCTCGTCGAAGCGGCGCGCGATCTGGGGTGCAAGCCAGGTCAGGCTTTTTGGCGGGTGACGTTTCCGCTGTCCCTGCCGGGCATTGTTGGAGGCTGTGTGCTGGTTTTCATTCCGGTCATGGGCGAGTTCATCATCCCCGATCTGCTGGGTGGTTCCGATACGCTGATGGTCGGGCGACTGGTCTGGACCGAGTTCTTCAGCAACCGCGACTGGCCCATGGCCTCGACCATCGCCGTGGTGTTGCTGGTGGTGCTGGCGCTGCCCGTTGTCTATGGTCAGCGGCGGGCCATGCGGCAGGCTGGCGGCTTGTCGGGTGAAGCCCGGTGAAGAAGGGTCTTGGCCGTTTCAACATAGTGGCGCTCGTGTTTGGGCTGGCGTTTCTTTATCTGCCGATCCTGATCTTGGTGATCTACAGCTTCAACGGCTCCCGGCTGGTCACGGTCTGGGGCGGTTTTTCGCTGCGATGGTATGCCGGATTGCTCGACAATCAGCCGCTGATGCAATCCGCATGGATATCGCTGCGGGTGGGCGTGATTTCCGCCACTATGGCCACGGTGATCGGCACTTGCCTGGCGTTAGCGCTGACGCGGATGGGCCCGTTCCGGGGGAGGTCGGTCCTGGCCTTCATGGGCTTTGCGCCTTTGGTGATGCCGGAGATCATCACAGGCCTGTCGCTGCTGCTGCTTTTCATCGCCATCGGGCTTGATCGCGGCTTCTGGACGGTGGTGATCGCCCATGTCACCTTCACCAGCAGCTTTGTCGCTGTGGTCGTCCAGTCGCGGCTAGCGACGTTCGACCGGAGCCTTGAGGAAGCGGCCATGGACCTCGGGGCGTCACCCCTGCGCGCGTTCCTGTTCGTGACCTTGCCGATGGCATTTCCGGCCATTGCGGCGGGCTGGATGCTAGCCTTCACGCTGTCACTGGATGATCTCGTCATTGCCAGCTTCACGTCTGGTCCTGGTGCCACCACGCTTCCCATGCGGCTCTACAGCCAGGTGCGTCTCGGTGTTACGCCGGAGATCAATGCTGTTTCCACCGTTCTGATTGGTGTTGTCACAGTGACTGTCCTATCCGTGACCCTGGCGATGAAGCGGCGCGGCTCACCTTAGCCGCAGTTGACCGTTCAGCTGCGGTTTCCGCGTCCGATCAGGTCAGGCGTGAGAACGGGCGCTGACCAGGGGCCCTCAAGTTTCAGGCGCAGGTCTCCGGCCTTCAATCCATCTGTGCCCTGCTGAAGTCTGGCACCAAGATCAAACCGCTGGGTGAGGAGATTGATGGTTCCCTCCAGCGGCGCACGCAGCACCGAAGTCGTCATCACGCCTTCAACAATCGACGCGACGCCGGCGGCGATCCGGAACTGCAGGACAAGCGACTGGAAGCGTGTCCGGCCATCCATGACCATAGCCCCCGCGAGCGTTCGTTCAATCCGGCCGGGAAGGCGATCGATATCAATGCCGGGCACTTCGCCATTCCGGAACGTAACCTGCGAGCGGCCTTCCAGCGCGCCGACAAGTTCATTCACCGACGATCCTGTGGCTGTGACCGAAAACTGCCCTGTCCCGATACCGCGCAATCTCGGCAGGCCGAGTGCGGCGAGGCCGTCGCCGAAATCCACGCGGTCAAAGCTGCTTTGCGCACGCACGTCGAGCTTGCCGCCGGGATTGGTGGACAGGGATATCCGCCCCTTGACCGTTCCAGACAGAAGGCTGCCCTCGTTCAATAGCCCCTCGATCCGACCGTCACGAAGGTGCCCGGACAGCGCGGCGCCCTCCATCGTCAATGTGCCGATCTGCAGTTGTTGTGCTGAAAGGCGCACATCGACCTTCGCACCGGTGTTGACGCCCAGATCCAGCCGTTCTTTCGGCCATCCGTCTGCCGTCCGGCCCGGCGGACTCATCAGATCTGTCATCAGCGATGTCAGATCGAGCCGCTTTGTATCGAGCGTTGCTGACAGGGACGGATTGCGACCGTCCATGGTCATCTCGACAGAACCCTCGATCTCTTCCCTGTCTTTTGTGATCATGGCCTGCCTGATCTGGATCACAGGCCAGACGACCCGTGCCTGACCTGCGAGCCTGGCATTGGAGAAACGTGCGGCATGGCGCGTATCCACCCGCAGGGTCCGGGCCAGTTCGGGACCATCAACAATGGTCAGCGTGAGATCACCTTCCGCATCCAGAGAACGGGGGCTGAACAGAATTCCGTTGAAGCGGGCGTGGGCGCTGGGCGCTGCAACCGCCCATTGGATCGGGCGCTGACTGGGGGAAGCGCCCTGACCAATGTCAGCCTTCAGCGCGACAGGATGGCCGCTAAAACGCCCATCTGCCCGCAGGCGCAGATCGGACCTCGCGGTATTGCTGATGTTGAGCAACACGTCCTGCATCCAGGGCACGCCGTCCAGCATGATCGTCCCGCGAGCGATACGCAGGCTTTTGAGCTCCGGACGCCCTTCGCGTGCCAGAAAATTTGAAACAGCTCCCGAAAGCGCCTCAAATTCGTTGAAACTCTCCGCCGAGACGATGTGGATGGTGGGGTCGAACACCGACAACCCCACGACCTTCGGCGATCCAAAAAGCCAGGAACCGAGATTGATTCTGGCCTTCACGAGAGGTGCGCTGACCCGTTCCTGCGGGGATGCCGGTTTGACCAGTGACAGATCGGCAACCTGCAGGCTTGGCCAGGGGAGGGCCGTGAAGTGAACATCGCCGTGCCGCTCGACGGTGTAGCCGGTATTGCGTTCCAGCGCCTGCTTGAGATGCTCGCTGATCACTTGCTGTGAAAGTGGCCAGCGCAGGGAACCCAGCAACGCCAGAAGTGCCAGAATCAGCACAAGGCCAATCCCCGCAGGGCGTTTGAGAATTCGGGGAACCGTCAGCTGCATTGGCCGAATCCTACCGGATCGGAAGCTGGTGCGAAAGGCCTGGCTGGAAACTGACCGTATCCCCTTGCCGCATGATGGAAGGGGCAATATGCAGGAAACACAAACCCCGGATTGCGCGACAGCGAGAGGCACCCATGAGCAAGGTCTATCCAGACGCTACCGCGGCTTTGGCGGGGCTGCTGAAGAACAACATGGTCATCATGTCCGGCGGCTTTGGCCTGTGCGGCATTCCCGACGTTCTGATCGAGGCGGTTCGTGCCTCCGGCGTGACGGGCCTGACCGTGATTTCGAACAATGCCGGTGTGGATGGCGCAGGCCTTGGCATCCTGCTGGAAACGAAGCAGATCAAGAAAATGATCTCGTCCTACGTGGGCGAGAACAAGCTTTTCGCCGAGCAGTATCTGTCGGGCGCTTTGAAGCTGGAATTCAACCCGCAAGGCACATTGGCCGAGCGGATCCGTGCGGGTGGTGCCGGCATTCCCGGCTTCTACACCAAGACGGGTGTCGGCACGATCATTGCCAAGGGCAAGCCGGTCAAGATGTTCAACGGCGAAAAGTATATGATGGAAAAGGGGCTGGTCGCTGACCTGTCGCTGGTCCATGCGTGGAAGGCGGACACCGAAGGCAATCTTGTGTTCCGCAAGACCGCCCGCAATTTCAACCCGATGATGGCAACGGCCGGCAAGGTGACGGTGGTCCAGGCCGAGACAATCGTGAAGGCGGGCAAGCTCAACCCGGATCACATTCATACACCCGGCGTGTTCGTCCAGCGGATGGTCGAGCTCGTCAATCCGGTCAAGCGGATCGAGCAGCGCACGACGCGCCCCCGCGTTGCCAAGCAAACTTGACAAGCACGCAATCGCGAGAAGCAGGAGATCACCCATGGCCTGGACCCGTGAACAGATGGCGGCGCGCGCCGCGAAGGAATTGAAGGACGGCTTCTACGTCAACCTCGGCATCGGCATTCCCACGCTGGTGTCGAACTACATCCCCAAGGGCATGTCGGTGCAGCTCCAGAGCGAGAACGGCATGCTTGGCATGGGGCCTTTCCCCTATGAGGGAGAAGAAGATCCCGATCTCATCAATGCGGGCAAGCAGACAATCACGGAATTGCCGACAACGAGCTACTTCTCGTCGTCCGACAGCTTCGCCATGATCCGGGGCGGGCATATCGACCTTTCCATCCTGGGTGCCATGCAGGTTGCGGAAAACGGTGATCTCGCGAACTGGATGATTCCCGGCAAGATGG
>JANMFA010000290.1:0-9889 GCA_031377545.1 Hyphomicrobiales bacterium
TTCACTCCGCCGCGGTGTCGAGAGCCTGAAGCTCATTCGCGCGGCCGGGCCTCCTTCAGGGGTTGATGTGCCGGGCGGTTTAACCATGCCCGAGGGCAAACTTCAATTCAGCCGTTTGGTGTGGAGCCCACGACATGCACGTCAGCCCAACCACGGCCCTTCATTTCCAGCGCCATGTCGCTCTGGAAACGCTCGCCATCCCCGCCGATGATGCGTGGCAGCAGATCCGCCGAGAGGCGGCACATATCCTCCGCCCAGCCTTCCTCGCTTTTCGCGAAATCGCAGAGCACATAGGCATGGACCATGTCCTTGTCGCCGGGATGCCCGATGCCCATGCGGATGCGAGGATAGTCGTTGCCGCAATGCGCGCTGATCGAGCGCAGGCCGTTATGTCCGGCATTGCCGCCACCGGCTTTCACCCGCAGTTTCGCTGGCGCGAGATCCAGTTCATCGTGAAAGACAGCGATGTCGGCGAGTGCAATCTTGTGAAAGCGCATGGCTTCGCCCACTGCGCGGCCAGACTCGTTCATGAAGGTCTGCGGCTTCAGCAGCAGCACCTTTTCGCCATCGACGATGATCTCTGTGATCTCGGCCTGGAACTTTGCCTTCCATGGCTTGGCATTCCAGCGCCGCGCCATGGCGTCCAGTGCCAGAAAACCGATGTTATGCCGGTTGCGGGCATATTTTTGGCCGGGATTGCCCAGACCCACGATGAGATGAAGACGATCCGCCATCAAATGTTTCCTGTCACGAAAAAGGCCGGGTTTCCCCGGCCTCTGGTCTCGTCAGCCGTGCGCGACAGCTTACTTCTTGGCGGCGGGAGCGGCAGCTACGGCGGGAGCAGCAGCGGCAGCGGATGCCGCCTTCTCTTCAGCCGTCTGCGCCTTCGGCGGCGTGATGGTCGCGATGGTGAAGTCGCGGCCCTGGATCACCGTCCGCGTGCCAGCTGGCAGCGTGATCGAGTGGATCTTCACGGCGTCGTTGAAGGCAAGGCCCGTCAGGTCAGCCGTCAGGCTGTCCGGAATGCTGTCGGCGGGAACAACCATCTCGACAGCGTGGCGCACGATGTTGAGGGCGCCGCCCTGCTTCAGGCCGGGTGATGCTTCGTGGTTGATAAAGTGGACAGGCACTTCAACGCGGATCGTGGCACCTTCGGCGAGGCGCAGGAAATCCACGTGGGTCGGGAAATCCTTGACCGGGTCGAGCTGGTAGTCACGCGGGATGGCGCGGATCGACTCGCCGCCGACCTTGATTTCAAAGACCGTCGTCAGGAAGTGGCCAGCGTAGATCAGCTGGTTGGTGCGGTTGTAGTCGAGCGAAATCGACACGGGCGCCTGGCCACCGCCATAGATCACCGCAGGAACGCGATGCTCACGACGTGTAGCCCGGGCGGCCCCCTTGCCGACCCGCTGACGCAGTTCGGCGTCAAGCTGCTTCATGGAAGCCATGGGTCATCTCCGGATTGTTAAAACAAAAACACGGCGGAAAACCCGCCGTATCTGGAATTCCTCTCGGAACTCCTGCGTCCGTCGCCTCCAAGGGTGCGGGACGGACGGCAGGCCTATGGCAGAAAACGCGGGCGATGGGAAGGGGGGCTGGGATCAACTGCCTTTATACGAGACCCCCTCCCGGTTCGCTTTGCTCGCCACCCTCCCCGCAAGGGGGAGGGATGAAGTGCGGCCCGTTCGAGCATTTGGTCTTTGGCAGCAATACGCCGCTCAATGTGCTTCTGCCGCAAGCACTGCCTCCACGCGGATTTCCTCGGTGAGTTGCGCTTTCAATGCTGAAAACTCAGGTGAGGTTTTGATCGTGTAATGGCGGGGGTGGGCGAGCGTGATGGCCAGATCGAGCTTGATGCGACCGGGCCGTGCGCTCATCACGAGGCAGCGGTTGGCCATGAAGATGGCTTCCTCGATGTCGTGGGTGACGAACAGCACGGTCTTCTTCTCGCGCTCCCAGATGCCCAGCAGCAGTTCCTGCATCAGTCCGCGCGTCTGGTTGTCCAGTGCGCCGAAGGGCTCGTCCAGCAGCAGGATGGCAGGATCATTCGCCAGCGCGCGTGCAATCGCGGTGCGCTGCTGCATTCCGCCGGACAGCTGCTTGGGCCAGTGGTTCTCAAATCCCGTGAGGCCGACCTTGGCGATGTAGGACGCGACAATCTCTTTCTGCTCGCTTTCGGGCATGCCCTTCTCTTGCAGGCCATAGGCGATGTTCTGGGCCACCGTCAGCCATGGAAACAGGGTGTAGCTCTGGAACACCATGCCGCGATCAGCACCCGGCCGCGTCACCGGCTTGCCATTGAGCAGCACTGCGCCGGCCGTCGGCGTATCGAGGCCAGCCACGATCCTGAGCAAGGTGGATTTGCCGCAACCCGAGGGGCCGAGGATGGTGATGAAATCATTGGAAGCGATAGCCAGTGTGGTTGGCTGCAGCGCGGTTACCGGACCGGAGCCGCCCGAGCCCGGAAAAACCCGCGAGACGTTCTGGATGGAGAGACTGCCGGTGTTCACGCCAGCCTCGCTTGTGAAATGGTCGGCTGTCTCACGCCAGCCTCCAGGGAAACAGCCGCTGGTTCAGAACCTTGAACGCGAAGTCCGAGATCAGGCCGATGAAACCGATGACGATGATGCCGAAAATCATCTGTCCCGTAGCGAGCAGCGCCTGGCTGGCGATGATCATGTGGCCGATGCCCGTGGAGGAGCCGATGAACTCCGCCACGATGACATAGGTCCAGGCCCAGCCGAGCACGAGGCGCAGGATCTCGGCGATTTCGGGCGCGTTCATGGGGATCATCACGCGCCGCACCACGCCGCCGTCGCCGGAGCCAAGCGTGTAGGCTGCCTCCACCAGATCACGCCGTGTGTTACCCACAGTGACTGCCACCATCAGGATGATCTGGAAGATCGAGCCGATGAAGATGACCAGCAGCTTCTGTGTCTCGCCAATGCCCGCCCAGAGAATGAGCAGCGGCACAAAAGCCGAAGCCGGGAGATAGCGCGCGAAGGAGACAAACGGCTCGAAAAACGCCTCGATCGGCTTGTACGCCCCCATGAGAATGCCCAGCGGAACGGCGATGATCGCGGCCAGCACAAAGCCGCCGACCACGCGCCAGATCGTGATGCCGACATCTTTCGCAAAGCCGAATTTCGTCAGCAGCAGCCAGCCGTCCTGCAGCATGGTGATAGGATCGGCGAGGAAGATTTTCGGCACGAACCCGCCCAGCGTCGCCACGGCCCAGGCACCGAAGAACAGCACGAAGAAGCTGATGCCGAGCCATACGCGGGATGTGGGTGAGACGGGTTGAAGCGGGCGCATCGGGTGCGGTCACTTCCTTCCCCCTTTGGGTGAAAGTGGCTGCCCGCAGCAAATTTATGCAGACTGCATAAATTTGTCTGCACTGGCAGACGGATGAGGGAGAATCCCGAATTTCGGGTTTTTCCCTCATCCGGTCGACATTCGTCGACCACCTTCTCCCAGGGGGAGAAGGAAAGACAGTGCCTACTGAATGAACCGCGTATCCGCCAGCGCACTCATGTCCGGCTTGGCCTTGATGATGCCAAGCTCGAGCAGCAGATCCGCGGCCTCCGCCGAGAACGCCGCATGCGGACCAGCAAAGAACGCCTTGTTCGCCGCCTTGTCCTGCCAGCGCAGGAAGGAGGCCGACTTGGCGAAAGCCTCGCCCGTCTGTTTCACGTCAGCACCCATGATCTCGTTGGATTTCGCGGGTTCCTTGGCGATCATCTCCAGCGCCTCGAAATAGCTGTCGGCCAGCGCCTTCGCCGCCTTTTCGTTGGCAGCCAGGAACGCCGGTGTGCAACCGAAGGTGTCCATCACCATGGGATAATCCAGCGTTGTCGCCAGAATCTTGCCCGCCTGCGGTGCCGCGCGCACGGAGGACAGGAATGGCTCATAGGTCATTGCGGCATCATTGTTGCCAGCGATGAAGGCCTGCGCTGCGGGGCCGGGCTCCATGTTCACCACGGTCACGTCCTTGATGGACATGCCGTTCTTCTTCAGGAACCAGGCCAGCGTGAAATAGGGCGCTGTGCCCGGCGCGGATGCCGCCACGGTCTTGCCCTTGAGATCGGTGATCTTCTCGATACCGTTCTTCACCACCATGCCATCGGCCCCGTAGCTCTTGTCGAGCTGGAAAATCTGCTTCGTGGCCACGCCATTGGCGTTCCAGGCAATCCAGGTCTCGACGGTCGTGGCCGCGCACTGGATATCACCGGACAGGATCGCGAGATGGCGCGAGGCCTGCGGGATTTTCTTGATTGTGACGTCAAGTCCGTTCTTCTTGAAGATGCCGGCCTCGTTGGCCAGCGTCAGCGGCGCGAAGCCGGTCCAGCCGGAAATGCCGATTGTCACCTTCGTGCCTTGTGCGGCGGCGGGCGCTGCAAACGCCAGCAAACCAAGCGCTGCACCCAATGTCCAAGCCTTCATCATCCCGATCTCCCCTTGGCGCTGATCACGCCCTCAATGTCATGACACACTGCACCATGGTACCAAATGCGAGTCAATTCCGGTCTTGCACCGTGGCCAGCAGGCAATCGCCACAATGGTGTCACCTCGGTGTCGCACGACCTGCATGCCGCCGGTTCAGGTCCCGCCGCGCGATGCAACCAAACAGGAGAATGCAATGCCAAAGAAACAACAGGACGCCTTCGAGATTGGGGCTGTGGTGGCACTGAAGTCCGGCGGGCCGGGCCTGACGGTTCTGGGGCAGGCCGGCGACCGGGTTCATTGCGTGTTCTTCTCCGATGAACTCGGAGAGTTCCGCGAAACGATGCTGCCGCTCGTTGCCCTGGCCCACGCTGAATTTGATGAAGATCGCGAGGACGAAGACAGCGAGGGGGAAGAAGGCGAAGAGGATGACGACAACAAGCACTGACTGTTGACGTGGCACCCCGCCCGGCCTGGCCGACGCGGGGTATTGGCCTTCACGGAACCAGATGCCGGAAAGCCGCCACGACCCTTTCATAGACCGGACGCTTGAAGGGAATGATCAGCTCCGGCAGACGCTCCATCCGCTCCCAGCGCCAGGCCGAGAATTCGGGCTTGTGCCCACCCTTGGGCTTCAGCACGTTGATCTGCGATTCCTCGCCCTCGAACCGCAGCGCGAACCATTTCTGCGTCTGGCCCTTGTACTTGCCCTTCCAGCTTTGTGTCGCGACATCCATGGGCAGATCATAGCTGTACCAGTCGGGAGCCTCGGCCAGGAATGTCGTCGAAACAACGGAGGTTTCCTCCGACAGCTCACGCAGCGCGGCGTGATAGGGGTTCTCGCCCCGATCCAGCCCGCCCTGCGGCATCTGCCAGGAAAAACCGTCGCCGACATGCTCGGGCGTCGCATCCTTGCGCCGGTCGCCGATCCACACCAGGCCCTGCCGGTTGATCAGCATTACCCCGACGCAACGGCGATAGGGCAGGTCGCGAAAAGGGGGATCTTGCAAGGTTTTCGCCATGATGGCGAGAGTTTAGCTTCTCTTGGGCGAGGAAACCAGCGCGCTGACGGGCACGAGCGTGATCCCACGGGCTTCCGCAGCCTTCACCCACCGCGCGATACGCTCGATCGTCACCGGAAGTCCCGAGCCGTAGCCGATGGCGCTGCCCTTATCGCGGGCGATTTTTTCAAGCCTGGTCAGTGCGGCATCGATGTCCTGCCCGCGCTGGATCGCATCGATCACGACATCGGCTTTTCCGGCAGAAACACCGGCACCGGCCGCCACCTGCGAGGCAACGCTGCGGCCGGAAGATCCGTCATCGATATAGAGCAATCCGCGGCTGGCGAAATCCTTCATGACGGGTGCCAGCGCGGCATCATTCGAGGTAAAGCGGCCACCCATGAAATTGATCACGCCGACATAGCCCGAGAACCGGGCCATGACCCATTGCAGGCGATCCAGATTCTGCTCCGACGGGAGCGTCGCAACGAGCGTATGGGGTCCGGGATCATTGTCGGGATAGTCAAACGGTTCCATGGGCGCCTGCAGCAGGACCTCGTGACCATCCTCGCGCGCCCGGCTGACCTGACGCTCCAGATCCTGGCCATAGGGCGCGAAGGCGAGGCTGATGGGCGCGGCCAGACGCTGGACGGCGTCCTGGGTCGCGTTTGTGTTGATGCCAAGTCCACCGATCACGATGGCGATCCGGATGGGCGCATTGCGTTGCTGCGCGGTGACAGGGCGGGCATAGACATCTGCTGCGCGCGTCCCGTCAGCGCCCATCTTCGGCAATGCACCATGACGTCCGCGCTCCACCAGCCGCTTGTCCGGTGCAGCAGCAAGCTTGATCGTCGGTTGGGCATCCGGCACGCGGATGATCACGGAGCCGGGGGCCTGCCCGTTCTGCCGCACGACGCGGACACCGGCGTCGGACTCCATCTCGGCCGCTCCGGACCGCTGCTGATCCGTCCGGCCTTGCGGAACCTCGCGCACGTTGGGGGACATCTCGCGGGCTGCTGCGGGTGGGTCCAGGTCGGCCTGCGCCGTGGTGCGTCGCGGCATTTTGTCGATCGACGCCGTGGCGATGGGTTCGCCCCCCAGCGGATCCTTGGCGAAGGCGATGAACCCCGCGAGTGCCGCAATCAAGGCGAGGCTGAAGCCGCCCGCGATCTTGCCCACGGGGATGCGACGCCGCGGCGTTGCAGGCCCGGCGGGCTCGACACCCAGTGGTGTGGTCAGATCGTCAGCCGCCATGGGCCCCGTTGGGGTGAAAGTCCAAAGTCGGGCTTCCAGACACGAATCGTGCCTTTTGACCCGACCCTACCGAAACCCCCTTGCGTTAAGGCCGCGTTAACGCTGTCATGGCGGAAGCCGGGGAACAGGGAAAAAACCATGAGCACAGGCGAAATGACGGAACTGGCACGCACCGCGATCTATTCGAAGGGTGCAAGGCACTTTCACTGGATCACGGCGGCGTTCGTGTTCATCATGGTTCCGGTGGGGCTCTACATGGTCGATCGCGGCAAGACGACCAACTTCGATGCCCTGACCAACACGCTCTATTCCAACCACAAGCTGGGAGGCTTCATCCTGCTGTGGATTGTGGTGGCACGGCTGATCTATCGCTTCACCAAGGGGGCACCGGCGGATGAGCCAACGCTGGAACCCTGGCAGAAGGCCGCCGCCCATCTGACGCATTGGGGGCTTTATGGGCTGTTGCTGGCCGTGCCGCTTCTGGGCTGGCTTGGCGTGTCGCTCTATCCTGCGCTGGGCATTCCCGGTGGCCTGAGCCTGCCGGGACTGGTATCACCGGATCAAAAAATGTCCGAAACGGTCTTCATGTTCCACAAACTGGGGGCGATCCTGCTGGCTCTGATGGTTCTGGCGCATATCGGTGCCGCGCTGTTCCATCACGTCATCCGCAAGGACAACGTGCTGCGCCGCATGCTGCCGGGCATCAAGCCACGCTGACGGTCCTCAACCCGGAACGGCCAGCAAGTCCTCATGGCCAACGACCGAAATCCGGTCTGGCCCTGCGAGGCGGTGTGCCAGCCACGCCGTGACATCAGACGCAGCGAGTTTGCCGGTCTCGCGCACGGCGCTGGCGAAGCCGGCATCGAGTTCCTGCCTCAATCCGCCATAGCGCTGATCGATGACCCACGGGCTTGTGCCGCGCAGCACACGGTAGCCCCGGCCGTAAAGGGCCTTGGCCAGCGCTGATGTGCCGCCGGGGCCAGCGGCTGCGCCAAAGCCCTTGTCGGTCTTCTGGTGGGCGTTGAAGGCCTCGCGCATGGCGGCATCGGCGGGGTGTGGCGGAGTCCAGCGCGTATGCCCGTCATAGGTCAGTACGGTGTAGAACGCACAGCCCTGTGCAGAAAGCGTTTCCGCAAGCCTTTCAATGCTTTGAATGGAGAAGAGATCGAAGAGAGCCGCCGCAGTGACAAGCTCGGCCCCTCCTGTCACCGCAGCAAAATTCCCGGTCGAGAGGTCGGCCTCGCGGAACGTGACGGTGAGTTTTTTGATGCCCTTTTTCAGGATCAGGGCATCGCCATTGCTCGTCGCCGTGTCAGCCCATGCGGCAAGCCGGTCCCGCGCCGCAGAAAGCAGCTTCGGATCATAATCCACCAGCGTCCAGTGCTGCTGTGCGGGAAGTGCCGCCCACGTTCCGCGCAGATTGGACCCAGCGCCGCAACCAAGATCGACCACGCTGATGCTGTCCTGCCCGGCGAAGCGCGCTATCAGGGCCGCGCGCACCTCCGGGTTCACCGCCGCATGATCCGCCGGTTCGCGCAGGGCGAGCCATTCTGCACTGAAGCTCATCGTTTCCCCCTCACAACGCCTTGATCACGTCAGCAATGTCGCGGGCAGTATCATCCCAGGATGGGAGCAGGGCGGCGGCAGCCCAGGCCGCATCCCCCATGCGACGGCGGAGCGCACCATCGCTCATCACGCGCCGCAGGGCGTCCGTCAAGGCACCGATATCGCCCGGCGCGACCTTGATGGCTGCCAGATCAGGCAGTGTTTCAGCCGCTGCGCCCCCGGAGGAGGCGACAATGGGCAGACCCCGCGCCAGCGCTTCGGTCAGTGCCATGCCATAGCCCTCGAACAGCGAGGACATCGCAAAGAGATCGGCTTTCGCGTAGAGCGCGGCCAGATCAATATCATCCAGCGCGCCAGCGAGCGTGATGCGGTCCGGGACGCCGCTGCGGTCGATGGTCTCGCGCAGCGCTGCTGTCGCGTCGGGCTGCAACGTCAGTGATCCGGCAATGGTCAGCCGCCAGTCCATGCCCTGAAGCGGCATCAGCGCCTTCACCAGATGATCATAAGCCTTGCGCTCCGACACCGCGCCGACCGCAAGAACCTGCAGCGAACTGCCGCCGCCGGCTCCGCGCGGGGCTCTCTCGGTTCCTGGCTCGGCCACCGTGATGGATCGATCCGAAAGTCCCAGGTCATTGATCAGAATGCGTTTTGTGGCAGGACTGGTGACGATGATGTGCCGGACATGGGCGAGCACCGCGCGTTCGTTCGCGAGCAGCAATGCCGCGCGTTCCGCTGTCAGGCCTGCCTCCAGACCGAGCGGATGATGCACCAGTGCCACGACGCGGTGGGGCAGGGCGGCGATCATCTCTGGCGGCATCGCGCCCAGTGCCAGCCCGTCGATCAGCAGGATGTGGCGGGGGTTGCAGGCCTTAAGATGCGCTTTCGTGTCCGCGATATCCCCGGCTCCGGGCGCCGGATAGCCACCGCCCAGCGGGAGATGCCGGATCGCGATACCCTGAGCGGGCAGCCGCGCAAGCATCTCCCGGTCATAGCGGTAGCCTCCTGTCGGCAATGCCAGGTCGCCGGGAATGCAGAAGACGAGTGATGTCAAACAACCGCGCCTTCGTAGGCCGCGCGCGCGAGGTCCGTCTCGTGCAGCGTCACGCGGATCCTGGAGAGGCCTGTGCCATCCGGGCCGAGTGCCCCGCCCTTGGCTGCGGAAACCATGGCGTCGAAGATGTATTTGCAGAGGAATTCGGTCGTTGTCAGCACGCCCTTGAACTGCGGCAGATCGTCGAGATCCTTATAAGCCAGCGGTTTCAGCGTTGCGTTGAGCACATCAAGCGCCGCTCCGATATCGACCACCACATTCTGCTTGGTCATGGTCTCGCGAAAGAACGCCACATCCACCACGAAGGTCGCGCCATGCTTGTTCTGCGCCGGCCCAAAGAACGGATCGGGCAGGGAATGCGCGATCATGATGCGATCGCGAACTTCAACGGAAAACATGGGGGGACTCCTGCGGTGGTGGAGGAGCATGTGCCAGTGTTTCGGGGATGGGGCAAGGTGTGTGTCGTCCCCTTCATAAAGAGAGGAATCGTGCGTGTCTCGAGGCTCGCCAAGGGGCGAGCACCTCGACATGAGGTAGATTGGTGCCCTGAATTCCTTTTGTCGAGGTGCGGAGC
>JANMFA010000046.1:0-2942 GCA_031377545.1 Hyphomicrobiales bacterium
CACACCACCGACCGCGCACCGCGCCACGCCACCACCACCGGCTGCCCGCGCAGCGACGGATCGTCGCGCTGCTCGACCGAGGCGTAGAAGGCGTCCATGTCGATGTGGATGATTTTGCGCATGGGGCCGCTTGATTCCGGAATCGAAACTCGGCACGTCCACCATTATGGCGCTGCAGTGCCGCTGACTGCCGGAGCCTGTCGTGACCTGGCTGAGCCGGCATGGCATCGACCGGGTTCGAATGCTCAGGCGGGAAAGCGGAGGCGTAGGGATTCGCAAAACACCCGGCGATACAGCGCAGCGCTCAGGGCGCGTTCTGGCCCAGATAGTCCAGCGCCACCTGCAGCATGGCCCGGCTACCGACCTGCAGCGACTGTTCGTCCAGCAGGAACTGCGGCGAATGGTTGATCGGCGCTTTCGCCGGATCGGTGCCGGGTGCGGTGGAGCCGACGAAGAAGAACAGCGTCGGCGCCACCGTCGCGTATTGAGAGAAATCTTCGGCCACGGTCACCAGCGGCATCTCCAGCACGTTGTCCGCGCCCAGCGCGCGCGTCAGCGAGGCGCGACCACGTTGCGCCAGCGCTGCGTCGTTGATCGTGGCCGGCGCGTTGTTGACGACCTGCAGCTCGGCGCTGCCGCCGCCGGCATGGGCGAAATCCTCGGCGGTACGGCGGAAGCGGGCAATGACGTCTTCGCGCACGACAGGATCGAACGTGCGCAACGTACCGACCAACTTCGCGTCGTCGGGAATGATGTTGAAACGCACGCCGCTCTGGAACTGTCCGGCGGTCAGCACCACCGGCGTCGCCGCGATGTTGATCTGGCGCGCGATGATCGATTGCGTGCCCAGCAGGATCTGCGCGCCGATGGTAATCGGATCGACGCCATCCCACGGCCGCGAGCCGTGGGTCTGCTTGCCGCGCACGATCAGCGTCCACTCGTCGGCGCTGGCCATCATCGGGCCGCTGCGGACCCCCACTTTGCCCACCGGCAGGCCGGCCCAGACATGCAGGCCGAACACCGCCTGCGGCTTGAATTCCGAAAAAATCCCCTGCTGCAACATCAGCGCCGCGCCGAACGCCTGGCCGGCCTCAGGTGGGCCTTCCTCGGCGGGCTGGAACACGAACATCACTTCGCCCGGCAACTCATCCTTGATCGCCACCAGCGCCGACGCCACGCCCAGCAGCATCGCCACGTGCGCATCGTGACCGCAGGCATGCATCACGCCGACCGGCTGGCCGCGATAGCTGCTCACGACTTTCGATGCGAACGGCAGGCCGGTCTGCTCCGTGACCGGCAGCGCGTCCATATCGGCGCGGATCGCGATGCGCGGCCCGGGCTTGCCGCCCGTGAGGATCGCAGTCACACCGGTGGACGCAATGCCGGTACGCGGCTGCAGACCCAGCGCCCGCAACTGATCGGCAACCAGCTTCGCGGTACGCACTTCATGCGTGCCCAGCTCCGGATTTTGGTGCAGATCGCGCCGCCATTCGAGGATCTTCGGCTGCAAGCCCTGCAGCGCCTGCCCGGCTGCGGCTTTCTGCGCATGCGCGTGGGGTGCGCTGCCCAGCAAGAGGATGATTGCTATGCGCAGGCTGATACGGCGAACGAAGGACATGGCGTTTGATCCAAGGGGCGATACTGCCTGCGTTAAGCAGCACGTGGCTGCTACCACGACATGGAGCCTGCTTAAACGAATTATTAGCAATCAACTATCTCTATACCTCGCGCTTGACAGACATCAATGAAATCCGAAGGATTGAATGTAATCAACGCATGGATTGCTATGTTTGGATCCTCCAGCATACTTCTAATTACGTGATCTACTAAGCTTAAGTTTGTACTTCTCTGCTCCAGCACATAATCAAGAGACGAAGACTTGTATGCGTCGTCATCAAGAAGAACGGTAGATGCGCGCCGTACATAAGTACGAAAACGATCTCGCGCTGGCCGTTGGCGCATAAGTCGTGTATTCAGAGTTTCATAAAGCGATGGCCAAGGTATGAGAATATTGTGTACTGAAATAGAAGTCTCAATGGAGCAAGCTTCTGTATGGTAATTGTCTCGTTTATTGAACAGGCCAAACCAGAAGCCACTATCGGCAATGATATTTTTGGCCATTAGATTCCGTCGTCTCCAGCTGTTTCTTGTTGGCCATAGCCTTGCCAAGGAGATGATTTCCGGCTTCCGACAATAAATTTACCGCCAACTTTCTGATCTTCTCTGCGATACACAACATAGATGCGATCTGTCTTGGAAAATTTGACGACCGATTTGATGTCCGACTTAACTCTCTTCTCTAAAGCAGAATCACTTCCGGAGAATTCAATGTTGAAGAAAGCAACACTATCCCCACACTCAACGGCTTTCTGATTGTCCAAGTATGCGTACAGACCATCATAGTCGCCCTTTACACCCAAGTCATACGATAGCCAGATTGCTTTCTTCACAGATCACCTGAGATGTGTGGGGTTAATTGCTAACGGACGGTGGCTTCCACTCGGCAACCTGTCAGTGGGATCGTACATCGGCGCGCGGTTCTCGCTCGCCTCACGGGCGACGATAATGCAGCGACCCGTGATCACTCCACCGTCACCGACTTCGCCAGATTCCGCGGCTTATCCACATCCGTTCCGCGCGCAAGCGCGGCGTGGTAGGCGAGCAACTGCACCGGAATCGCATGCACGATCGGCGACAGTACGCCGACGTGGCGCGGGGTGCGGATGACGTGAACGCCTTCGGATTCGGTGAAGTGGCTGTCGGCGTCGGCGAAGACGTACATCTCACCGCCGCGGGCGCGCACTTCTTGGATATTCGATTTCACTTTTTCCAGCAGCGTGTCGGTCGGCGCGATCACCACCACCGGCATTTGCGCATCGACCAAAGCAAGCGGGCCGTGTTTGAGTTCGCCAGCCGGATAGGCTTCGGCATGGATGTACGAG
>JANMFA010000436.1:0-11126 GCA_031377545.1 Hyphomicrobiales bacterium
GGCTCAGGCCAGCGATTCGCACCCAAGGTTCACGCCCGCTGCTTTCGCTGCTGCGCAGGCCGCAGGCAAACCCATTGTGGTCGAGGTCACTGCCCCTTGGTGCCCGACCTGCAAGGCGCAGGCCCCGCTCATCAAGGCGCTCACCGCCAGGCCGGAATTCAAGGATGTTACGATCCTGAAAGTGGATTTCGACAGCCAGAAGGATGCGCTGAAAACTTTGAACGTCACCCAGCAGAGCACGCTGATCGCCTTCAAGGGGAAGGCCGAGACCAGTCGCTCCACCGGCGACACGACAGCAGCGGGCATTGAAAAGCTCTTCAAATCCACAATCTGATCAGCGACTGTCCCGAACATGCTGACAACCCTTGCCCTCGCTGGCCTCGCTGGAGTGCTTTCGACACTCAGCCCGTGCGTCCTGCCGATCCTGCCCATCGTGCTGGGCGCGGCAGCAAGCGAGCACCGGCGGGGTCCGCTGGCGCTGGCGGCAGGGTTGGCCTTGTCGTTTGTCGCCATCGGCATGTTCATCGCCACGATCGGTTTCTCCATCGGCCTGACGGGCAATGTCTTTCGCATTGCGGCAGCGGTGCTGATGGTCGTGATCGGAACCGTGCTTCTCGTGCCGCAGGTCTCGATGCGGCTCGCGGCAGCGGGCGGTCCGGCGGGCAATTGGGTAGAGCAGCGCTTCGGCGACTTTTCCACGGCAGGCCTCAGCGGGCAATTCGCAGTCGGCCTTCTGTTGGGCGCGGTCTGGAGTCCGTGTGTAGGCCCAACGCTTGGTGCGGCATCGGTTCTTGCCGCCAAAGGCGAGAATTTCGGTCAGGTCGCCCTGACGATGCTCGTTTTCGGCATTGGAGCAGGCCTGCCACTGGCGCTGCTGGGCACGCTCTCCCGCGAAGCACTGGTGAAATGGCGCAACCGGATGCTGGCGGCAGGGAGCAAGGGCAAGATGATCTTTGGTGCCGTGCTGCTCGCAGCGGGATTGCTGGTGATCACCGGTTTTGACAAGACCATCGAGAGCTTTCTCGTGGATGCCTCGCCGGAATGGCTGACGGTCCTGACGACGCGGTTCTGATACCGCTCAATCGATGTGATTGGCGCTGCCGACCCAGCGGCAGGCCCCGCCGCTGAACACAAGCACCCGCCCCTGCCAGATCTCTTCTGTGGCGGCCCGGTGCTGGGCGATCCCGCCCAGCATGGCCATCAGGGCGCGGGCAACGCCGCCGTGGGACACAAGCACGCTGTCCTGCCGGAGCATGGGCAGAAAGCCCCGGATACGATCGGTCAGCATCGCATAGCTTTCGCCATCCGGCGGCACGGCGTTCCATTTGTCGCGCTCGCGCCCGGCGGCACCGCCGGCATCGGAGCGACGGACATCTTTCCAGGTCATGCCTTCCCAGCGCCCGAAAGTCAGCTCCTTGAGGCGCTCGTCCATCCTGTAATAGCCAGGGTGCAGGCCAATCGATGTGCGGACAAGCTCGGCTGTTTCCCGCGTGCGCAGCAAAGGGCTCACCCACCAGTCCAGATCTTCCGGTTTCTGGTGCAGCGATCGCAGGATCACGCCCGCCTCGCTCGCTTGCACCCGGCCGAGATCATTGAGCGGAATGTCCCGCTGCCCCTGCAGCCGTCCCTCGGCGTTCCAGTCGGTTTCGCCGTGGCGGATGAAATAGAGGGTGTGGACGGTCATGCCGAAGGCCTGGCGCTCAGTCCTTGTCCAGCGTCATATCGGGCGCGGTCGGGTTCTTCATGCCAACGATATGATATCCGGAATCGACGTGATGGATTTCGCCCGTGACGCCGCGCGAGAGGTCCGACAGCATGTACATGCCCGAATCACCCACTTCATCGATGGTCACGGTCCGGCGCAGCGGCGCGTTGTATTCGTTCCACTTCAGGATGTAGCGGAAATCTCCGATGCCGGAGGACGCGAGTGTCTTGATGGGTCCGGCGGAAATCGCGTTGACGCGGATGTTCTTGGGTCCAAGATCCGCCGCGAGGTAGCGAACGGAGGCTTCGAGTGCTGCCTTCGAGACACCCATCACGTTGTAATGCGGCATCCATTTCTCGGCACCGTAATAGGTGAGCGACAGCATCGACCCGCCGGTTTCCGGCATCAGCTTCTCAGCTCGTTGGGCAATCGCGGTGAAGGAATAGCAGGAAATCAGCAGGGATTTGCTGAAATTGGCCTCCGATGTGTCGACATATCGCCCTGTCAGCTCATCCTTATCGGCATAGGCGATGGCATGAAGGACGAAATCCAGCCCGCCCCACAGCTTCCTGACCTCTTCGAAAACCGCATCCATCGAGGCTGTATCCGTGACGTCGCAATGCCCCACGACATGGCCGCCGACCTCTTTCGCGAGTGGCTCGACACGCTTCTTGAGCGCATCACCCTGGTAGGTGAAGGCGAGTTCCGCGCCCTGCATATGGCACGAACGCGCAATGCCCCAGGCAATCGACATCTTGTTCGCCACGCCCATGATGAGGCCGCGCTTGCCGGCCATGATCGTGCCGCGTGTCTGTTCGGAAGCCATGCGCTTCTCCCGCTTCGTTCTGATGTGACCTTCGCCATAGCCGAAGCTTGGCCGGGCGGGAAGCGAGAAGCCGCGCCTTAGATTGTGGACTCCGGCAACTTTCCGGCCTTAGGCGACTTTCCGGCCTTAGGCGACTTTCCGGCCTTAGGCGACTTTCATGGCGTTGGAGAACTCCGCCATGTAGTCCTCCAGCTGATGCGAGGCATCGATCAGCTTTTTCGCCACAGCCGCAACATTCTCGGCGGTTTCACCGGTTTCCGATGCGGACTGGCTCATCACCTGAACATCACCCAGAATGACATGGGCCACCTGCGCCGTTTCCTCGATGCTGCGGCTGATCGCGGCCGTGGCACGCGACTGCTCCTGGCTGGCATCCTTGACGAATCCGGCCACGGCCTTGAGTTCGTCGACGCTGCCGATCACTTCCGCCATTGCGCCTTGCAGGGCGACACCCGTTTCGCTCATGCTTGCAATCAACAAGCGGATGTCCGTCGTGGCCTTTGCAGCCTGCGAGGCCAGTCCTTTGACCTCGCTGGCTACGACAGCAAATCCCCGGCCTGCTTCCCCCGCCCGTGCCGCCTCGATGGTGGCATTGAGGGCAAGAAGATTGGTCTGGTCGGCAACGCTGGCAATCAGCTCAACCGCATCGGAAGCCTTGCTCGCGATCTGGTTCAGGTCATCAAGCTTGCTGCCTGCGAGCCCTGCCCGCGAAGCCATGTGATCGACTGATTCCAGAATGCGGTTGCCCTGCATCGCAAGTTCTTCCACCGACATCGAAAGCTCGGACGTCGCGGCGGCCATCGACTGGATCGCCGCGGTATTGCCTTCGAGGCTGATCCGCGTGGACGTGCTCCGGTCGGATGTTTGCCTGGCGGATTCCGCCAGGATGGAAGAGGTGGCGGTCATCGCCTCTGCGCCACCACTGACCTCAAGCGAAGCATGATTGACCTGCTGGCCCAGCTTGCGGATGGAAACCAGAAGCTGTTCGCGCTGGAGGATCTCGCGCTCGGCCGCCTGCTGCTTCTCTGCATTCATGGTGGCGATGGAGAGGTTTGCACCCCGCATCTGTTCGATGACCCGCGCCATCTGTCCGATCTCATCGGATCGGCCCTGCTCGGGCACGGCGTTGGCGAAGTTTCCCTGACCCATCGTCAGCAGCGCATCGGTCAATTTTTTGATCGGGCTGACCACGCCGCGCAATGTCAGCAGCAGCGCAAAGCCGACAAGAAGCAAGGAAAGGACTGCGGCACCGATCATGACCTTCTGGCTGAATTCGGCGCTGACACGTGTGAGATTCGCTTCGGTCTCCGCTTCGGTGATCTGGAGGTTGACCAGTTTGTCAATCGCTGCCGTCATCGGCTCGATAGCTGGATAGAGCTTGTTGTCGACGAAATGCGCGATGCGCCCGCGCTCCTGGCTGGCAAAAATCTCGAGGATCTCGGCAACACCGGCATCTGCGGCGGATTTGGCGGTTTCCGCTTCCTTGACAAGCTTCTTCTCCACTTCCGTCAGATAGGTCGCGAGATACGCAGACCATCGTTGGGCGATGACAGTCCGGGAACTCTTCACCTTGTCGAGACCCTCGGCAAAGCTATATGTTCCGCCACGAACCTTGTGGGATGTATCCACGATATCGACGGCGTAGGCATCGGAGATCATCTTGAGATCGCGCAGAGGAATGACACGATCATCAAGCACGGTCTGCATGGAAGATTGGCTGACGCGCATTGTCCAGATTGACGTTGCAACGGCCAGCATCGTCATGAGCGCAAGGCAAATGACGACCGCGCTCAAACGAAGCTTGATGGATTTCATCGTTAATTCCCCAGTCTCGCAAGAGGTTAGTCGGCAACCGTTAACGTACCGTTCGGTTAAATGCCAAAACACTGGTCTATCAGGGAAAGTTTGACTAAAACTGACGCAACAGGGAGACAATCACTGATGAGCAAGGTTATAAAACCCCTAAAAAATCTGGGGATCGGTGCTGCTGCGGCTATGGCCATGCTGCTCGCCTCCGTAGGTGGAGCGGTTGCTCAGGGCGCGTTTCCCGCGCGACAGATCACAATGATCGTGCCTTTTGCACCTGGTGGCACCTCCGATGTGATCGCCCGTATCGTCGCCGAGCAGATGAGCCAGATCCTGGGCCAGCGGCTCGTGCCTGAGAACGTCGCCGGCGCTGGCGGTTCGACGGCATTGACACGGTTGTCGCGTGCAGCAGCGGATGGCTACACCATCGGCATCGGCAACAGCGGCACCAGCGCCGCCGTGTACTGGATCCACGACAATGTCACCTTCAAGCCCGATGATTTCGCGCCGGTCGGCCTGATCGCCAAGACCGCACCCATGATCGCCATACGGAAGGATTTTCCAGCCAGCACGCTTGCGGATTTCGTGGAGCATATGAAGAAGAACCCGGGCAAGGTGACGTTGGGACATGCCGGAACGGGTTCATCCAATTACCTGATCTGCCTCAACTTCCTGCAGGCCGCCAAGGCGGAAGCGCAACTTGTCGGCTATCGTGGTGCCGCTCCAGCGCTCAATGATGTCCTTGCAGGCTCGATCGACGGTGTTTGCGATACCGCGACATCGGTGCAGACGCATGTGCTGGCCGGGACGGTCAAGGCCTTGGCGGTGGCGACGGATGCGCGGCTGAAAGGCCTGCCGGACGTCCCGACATCCGTGCAAGCCGGCCTGCCGGAGTTCTCCATGCAGGGCTGGAACGGCTTTTTCGCACCCAAGGGCACGCCCGAGCCGGTCATCGCCAAGCTGAACGAGACGCTCCGCAAGGCTCTCGACAGTGAACAGGTGAAGAAGCGCCTGGAAGAACTGGCGGCATCCCCTCCGCCGGCCGACCAGCAATCCGCAGATTACCTCGGCAAGCTCGTGCCACTGGAAGTGGAGCGCTATCGCAAGCTGCTGGGCAAATAGTGCTCACGCATCCGGGAAGGCCGCCGCGATAAGGGCTTTCGTGTAATCCTCACGTGGCGCGGCGAAGATCTGATCGACGCTGCCCTGCTCCACGATTCTGCCGTCCTTCATGACAATCACGCTGTCGGAGAGCGAGCGAACAACCGCGAGATCGTGGCTGATGAACAGGTAGGTCAGGGCATGCGCCTGCTGCAGGGTCCGCAGCAGTTCGATCACGGATTTCTGCACAGTGCGGTCGAGAGCCGAGGTCGGCTCATCCAGCAGCATCAGCTTCGGCTTGAGGATCAGGGCACGCGCAATGGCAATACGTTGGCGCTGGCCGCCTGAAAACTCATGGGGATACCGGTTGCGCATACGGGGTTCCAGACTGACCTCCGCCAGCGCCTCGACCGCACGCCGGTCACGCTCGGACCGGGACAGGTGCGGCTCGTGAACCAGCAAGCCTTCGGTGATGATCTCGCCCACGGTCATGCGCGGGCTGAGCGAGCCGAAGGGATCCTGGAACACCACCTGCATGTCACGGCGCAAAGGCCGCATCGCAGCGCGGTCCAGCGGTCCGAGATCCTTGCCGTCGAAAACCACCTTGCCCGTCGCGGGAAGCAGCTTGAGCAGCGCCCTCCCCAGCGTCGACTTGCCGGACCCTGATTCACCCACGATGCCGAGCGTTCCGCCCCTTGGCAGGGCAAGGCTCACGCCATCGACGGCAACCAGCGGCGGCGCTTTCCTGAAAAACCCGCCAGGCATCCTGAAGGACACGCGCATGTCCTGTCCGGACAGCAGGACAGGCGATCCCGAAACCGGAGGCAGCTTTCGGCCCGAAGGCTCTGCCGCGATCAGCGCTTTGGTGTAGTCGTGCCGCGGGTTGGCGAAAACATCCGCCACGGTTCCGCTTTCCACCACCTCGCCACAGCGCATGACATAGACGCGGCTGGCAAAGCGTTTCACCACATTCAGGTCATGGCTGATGAATGCAATTGCCATGCCCAGCCGGTCTTTCAGTTCCGTCATCAGCCGCAGGATTTCGGCCTGGATCGTCACATCGAGCGCCGTCGTCGGCTCGTCCGCGATCAGCAGCGTGGGATTGTTGGCCAGCGCCATGGCGATCATCACACGCTGGCGCTGGCCACCCGAAAGCTCATGCGGATAGGAGCGCATGCGCCCCTCGGCATTGGGGATCTGGACAAGCCTGAGCAGGTCGACAGCCTTGCGTTCCGCCTCCGCCACCGACACGCTCTGGTGTCGCCGGATCACGAGGACGATCTGCTGGCCGATCCGGTAGAGTGGATCAAGCGAGGTCATCGGCTCCTGGAAGATCATGGTGATGGCATTGCCGCGATAGCGCGCCAGTGGCTGCTTGCCGATATCGCCCATGGCGGAACCATCAAAGCTGACCTGGCCTTGCGCTGCGCCATTGCTGGCGAGAAGGCCCATCAGGGCCATCATGGTCTGGCTCTTTCCGGAGCCCGACTCGCCCACGATGGCAACGATCTCGTTGCGGTGAATGGAAAGGTCGATACCCTTCACGGCCTCCACGGTGCCGTCATTGGTCTGGAAGGAGACACGGAGGTTGTGGACTTGAACGAGCGGAGGCATGTCAATCACGAAGTGCCCCGATGTCTGCATGAGCGTTGTGCATCCTTCGAGGCTCGCCATTGGCTCGCACCTCAGGATGAGGGCCGTTGTGCAAGGCAAGACACTCCTCATCCTGAGGTGCGCAGCGAAGCGAAGCCTCGAAGGACGCACAACGCTGTTGCAACCCCCCTCCCATCACCTGTCCTTCGGATCAAGCGCATCGCGCAGGCCATCGCCGATGAAGTTCAGCGCGAACAGCGTGGTCACGAGGAAGATCGCGGGGAAGATCAGCATGTAGGCTGCGCCCTGGATATTGCGCGCGCCATCAGAGATCAGCACGCCCCAGCTCGTCATCGGCTCCTGCACGCCGAGCCCCAGGAATGACAGGAAGCTCTCTAGCAGGATAACCTTCGGAACGAGCAGCGTCATGTAAACCACCACTGGCCCCAAAACGTTCGGAATGATGTGCCGCCGCAGGATACCGCCGTGACCGACGCCAAGCGCCTCGGCGGCCTGCACGAATTCCTGCTGCCGCAGCGACAGCGTCTGCCCTCGCACGATGCGTGCCATGTCGAGCCATTCCACGGCACCGACCGCGATGAACATGAGGACAAAATTGCGCCCGAAAAACACCACCAGCATGATGACGAAGAAGATGAATGGCAGCGCATAGATGATGTCGACGATGCGCATCATCACATCGTCGACGCGCCCGCCGAAGTAGCCCGAGGTCGCACCATAGAGCACACCGATGATCACGCCGACGCCGGCCGCCAGCAGGCCGATGGCGAGGCTGACCCTGCCCGCGATCAACGTGCGCGTCAGCAGATCGCGACCGTTCGCGTCGGTACCGAACAGGAAGCGGCGGTATTCGATGGGCATCGAAACGATGAGCCTTTTGCCGTCATCCTCGCGCGCCAGCACCGTAGTCTTGCCAAAAGCATCGGAGCGCTCGAAGAAAGCCAGCCCCCGCTCGTCGATGGTGCGCTGCCCCACCAGCGTGACCTTCACGACATCACCGGTCACTTCAATCAGGTCAGCTTTCGCCCTGACACGGGTTGCAATGCGCTCGATGGCGGGTTGGATCTGGTCGGCCAACGGAAAGGCCGACAGGCTGGCCGGGACGCGGGTGTATTCGGGATAGACCTTGTCGAAGGCGTGTCCCGTGACGAACGGGCCGAACACCGACAGCAGCGCCACCAGTGCCAGTGCAAACAGGCTGGCCACGGCCGCCTTGTTGCGCCGCAGGCGAAGCTTGGCGTCATCCCAGAGTGAGCGACCAGTGTCGGTGGGGACCGAGGAACCCTCGCCCCCAGAGGAAGAGGGCCGGGTGAGAGGGTCGCTGCGCTCGCCACCCATCACGCGTACCTCACCCGAGGATCAAGCGCTGCGTAAAGCACATCCACGATCAGATTGAAGACAAGGACGAAGCAGGCAATCACCACCACGGTGCCCATCACCAACGTATAGTCGCGGTTCAGTGCGCCTTCGACGAAATAGCGCCCGATGCCCGGCAGGCCGAAGATCGTCTCCACCACCACCGATCCTGTCAGCAAGGCCGCAGCAGCAGGACCCAGATACGACACGACGGGCAGCGCCGCGCCCCTGAGCGCATGACCGATGATCGTCGCGTTCGACAGGCCCTGCGCCCGCAATGTCCTGATATGGTTTGCCCGCAGCATCTCGATCATCGCGGCCCGGATCATGCGGGCCACGACAGCCATCTGCGGCAGCGCGAGCACCAGCACTGGCAGCACCGTGTTGCGCAAGGCCCCGTCGTTCCAGCCGCCAACCGGCAGCCACGCCAGCCACAGCCCGAACACCACCTGAAACAGTGGTGCCGTCACGAAGGTCGGGATCGTGATCCCGGCGGTTGCGACTGTGACAACGGCATAGTCCGCAGCCCGGTTCTGGCGCAGCGCGGCGATGACCCCCAGCACGCCGCCCACCAAAAGGGCCAGCAGCAGCGCCAGCGCCCCCAACCGGATCGACACCGGCAAGCCCTTGGCGAAGAGCTGCGCCACGGTCAGGTCCTGGCTGGAAAACGAAGGTCCGAAATCACCCCGCAGAAGGCCTTGCAGATAGAGCAGGTACTGCATCCACAGCGGCTCATCGAGCTTGTAGAGCCTTCGCAGGTTCTGCATCACCGTGTCGTTGAGAGGCTGCTCGAGATCAAACGGCCCGCCCGGCGCCACCCGGATCAGGAAAAAGCTGATCGTCACCACCACGAGCAACGTGGGGATCGTGGTAAGCAGGCGACGTAGAATATAGGTGAGCATACCTGTCATCCCGTGCGCGCTGCGGCATGCAATGCCGCTGCGCAGACACGGGACCTCATGCAGATCATGGCACCAGGGTCGCCGGCATCAGATCGTGCCATTCCGGGTTCCGTTCTTCGATGATCTGGTCTTTCCATGCGCGCCGCCATTTCTTGATCCGCTTTTCTGCGGCGATTGCCTCGTTCACGTCAGAAAATTCGTCAGCATAGACCAACCTATGCAGATTGTATTTCTTGCAGAATGCAGAGCCTTTGCCGAGGCGGTGCTCATGCACACGCCGCTCGAGATCATTGGTGATGCCAACATAGAGGACACCATGCGGCTTGTTCGTGAGAATGTAGACGAAATAGCTGCGCAGCTTTGAACTCCGTCGCGGTTTTTCGGATATCCTGGGTGCTTCACTCCGCCTGAGATCCCGTGTCTGCACCGCAGCACTGACGTGCCGCAGTGCGCACGGGACGACATCAGTTCACCAACCGATAGAACCGGCTGGCATAGGCCCCGCGCAGGTTAGACGTAAAGCCCTGCAGCTTGTTCGACACCAGATTCTTGGTCGAATAGAAAAGCACCGACGCATAGGGCTGCTCGCGTGCGATGATCTGCTCGGCCTTCAGCATGATCTCGGCGCGCTTCTTCAGATCGGTCTCGCCCTCCGCCTGTTTCATAAGGCCGTCAAACTCCGCATTGTCGAAGCGGGCATAGTTGAAGCCGGTGTTGTCCTTCTGGAACAGGAACAGGAAGTTCTGCGGGTCGGAATAGTCTCCGATCCAGCCAGCACGTGCCACATCGAAATCACCGCGCTCGCGCAGGAAGGCGAAATGCGTGCGGGCATCGGTGTTGATGAACGTGGTCTCCACGCCCACCTGCTTCCATTGGTCGGCAATGGCGACCACTGTGCGGCGGTTGTTGTCGGTCGTGTTGTAGCGGATCTCCACCTTCAGCGGTTTGCCCGGACCAAAGCCTGCGGCAGCAAGCAGCTTCTTCGCAGTGTCCTCGCGGTCAATCGGGGACTTGTCCGCCCAATCAGGAGCCGCGGGCTTGCCATAATTGCCAATTCCCGGCGGCACGAAGGAGTATCCCGGCAGCATGGTTCCGCCCCAGATCTGCTCGGCAATGAATTCGCGATCGATGGACATCGACAGCGCCTGGCGCACACGCAGGTCATCAAACGGCTTCTTCGCCATGTTGAAGGCGAGATAGTAAGTGCCCAGATACGGAGCAATCTTGACCTGATCGCCCAGACGCTCCTTCAGGAACTTTGTCTGATCCGCCGGAATATCCGTGGTGAAGTGCAACTCGCCCGCCATGAAACGCCGTGATGCTGCGGCATAATCAGGCGTCGGATAGACCATGACCCGCTCGATCTGGACATTGGCGGCGTCATGGAAATTCGGGTTCTTGTCGAGCCGGATATGGGAATTGGGCGTCCATTCCTTGAGGCTGTAGGCCCCGTTCGAAACCCAGTTCTCGGGCTTGGTATATTCCGCACCATGCTTCTTCACGCTGGCTTCATGCACGGGATAACCCGTCTGGTGGGTCAGGAGCTCGAGGAAATACGGTGTCGGCCGCTCCAGCGTGATCTCCAGCGTCTTGTCGTCGATGGCCTTGACGCCAAGGTCCTCCAGTTTCGCGCCGTCCTGCTTCTTGTTGATCTTCTCCGCATTCCTGATTGGGAAGAGGATATTGGCGTATTTCGCGCCGGTCTCCGGGTTGATGATCCGACGGAAGGCGAAGACATAATCCGATGCCTTGAAGTCGTCGCCGTTGGACCATTTGGCGTTCGACCGGAGCTTGAAAGTGTAGACCGTGCCGTCGC
>JANMFA010000463.1:0-9711 GCA_031377545.1 Hyphomicrobiales bacterium
TGCCGGGGTGCTCGATCAGGTACAGGGCCGCATCGCACAACTCTGCCGCATTGTGGGGCGGGATGGATGTCGCCATGCCCACAGCGATGCCCGTGGTGCCGTTGGCCAGCATGTTGGGGAACGCGCCGGGCAGGACGATGGGCTCGTCGTTCTCGTTGTTGTAGGTCGGGCGGAAATCGACGGCATCCTCGTCGATGCCCTGCAACAGCAGCGCGCCAATCTCGGTCAGCTTCGCCTCGGTGTAGCGATAGGCCGCAGGATTATCACCGTCGATGGAGCCGAAGTTGCCTTGCCCGTCCACCAGCATGTAACGCTGGGCGAAATCCTGGGCGAGGCGCACCATGGCGTCATAGATCGACTGGTCGCCATGGGGGTGAAATTTTCCGATGACTTCGCCGACGACCGACGCGCATTTCTTGAAAGCGTTGGCGGGGTCGAGCTTCAGCAGGCGCATGGCGTGGAGAATACGCCGTTGCACGGGTTTCAGCCCGTCGCGCGCATCAGGCAGGGCGCGGTGCATGATGGTGGAGAGGGCATAAGCGAGATAGCGCTCTTCCAGCGCCGCCTTCAGGCTGACGTTCTCAATACCGTCTTTGGGTCCATCCTGGGGCTTGTCCCCCGGTGGAGGGGCGGATTCATCCATCAAATGCCTCGCTCAAGGCGTGAGCGGTAGAGAAGTGGATGATTCGGAGCAAGGGATGCCGTGCTACCGCCGCCACTTCTCCGCATGCATCACTGTTGCGATCAGTATCAGCGCCGCCATGATCTGGTGCAGCAGCCCGGCCCAGAGCGGCACCACGAGCAACAGGGTCACGATGCCCAGAACAGCCTGCAGCGACAACGCTGCCGCCACATGCACCGCCCCACGCGCTGCTGCCGTGCCGCGTGCGTCCGCTGCGTGCCAGATCGCCAGCGCCAGCAGCAGATAGGCCGTCATGCGGTGGTTGAACTGCACCAGCGCGGCATTGTCGACGAAGTTCTCGATCCACGGTTTGATCACGAAGAGAACGTCCGTGCCAGGAACAAAGGCACCATCCATCAGCGGCCAGGTGTTGTAGGTCAGGCCGGATTTCGAGCCTGCGACCAGTGCACCCAGCGCGATCTGCACCAGCAAAAGCACGACGATGGCTCTTGCCGTGAGGGCGATGCGGGCGGGAACGGCTTGGGCAACCACAGGCCGCAACCGTCGCGCCGTCCAGACAAGGCCGGTGAGGATCAGGCACGCCGTCGTGAGATGCAGCGCAAGCTTGATTGGCGCGACCGCGATCATCCCCTCTTTCAGGCCCGATGCCACCATCAGCCAGCCGATGGCACCCTGAAAGCCGCCCAGGGCCCCCAGCGCCAGCAGCCACAGCGTCAACTTGCCGCGCACCACGCCGCGCAGCCAGAACCATGCAAGGGGCAGCATGAAGGCAATGCCGACGAAACGGCCGAGCTGGCGATGTCCCCACTCCCACCAGTAGATGACCTTGAAGTCGGTGAGGCTCATGCCCTTGTTCAGGAGCTGATACTGCGGGATCGCCCGGTATTTCTCGAACTCCGCCAGCCATGCCGCCTCCGACAGCGGCGGAATCGCTCCAAGCAGTGGCCGCCATTCGGTGATCGACAAGCCAGAGCCGGTCAGCCGCGTCGCGCCGCCAACAAGGATCATCGCCAGCACCAGAAATGCCACGAACCACAGCCAGACACGCACTCCGGCGAAGGAGTCCGTGGTTTCCGCCCTATCGTGACCGGGGTGAATGGTCGCAGAAGTCAAAGGATCGCTCTTTCGGGTTGATCTTCGATCATATGACCGCCAATTACGTCTGAACCGCCGGGACCGCAATTGCGCCGCTGTCGCACCTTGAGGATATTTCCATGAACCGCAGGACGCGCAAGCTCGTCGGCACCATCGTCATGCTGTTGTTCGTGGTGATCTACGCGCTGGTGATAACCGCCATCGCCGGGCCCATCCTAACGCGCGCAAACAAGGCGGTGGAGGCCGTGTTCTATGTCATTGCGGGTCTCGCCTGGGCCCCTCCGCTGATGCTGCTGATCAAGTGGATGGAAGGTGGCGCGGATGAGACAAGGCCGAAGGGGCCGGTCTGATCCTTCCCCCTAGATCCGCAGCTTCTGCACGCCTTTGAGGGCCATCTTCGGCTTCTTTGACGACAGAATGCGGCTGTTCACGCCCTGCCAGCTGATCTCGCCGGAAAGGCGACCGAACTCGATCTTGGGGCAGCGGTTCATGATTACCGTCAGGCCAGCCGCTTCGGCCTTTGCTGCTGCCTCATCATGGCGGACGCTGAGCTGCATCCAGATCACTTTGGGCAGAGGATTCATTTGCAGCGCCTGATCGACAACGCCCGGTGCCGCATCGGACGCACGGAAGATGTCCACCATGTCGACGGGTTCAGTGATGTCGGCCAGGCTTGCGACGAATGTTTCGCCCAAAAAGCGCTGACCGGCCTTGCCGGGATTGACCGGAATGACGCGAAAGCCGCGTTCGCTGAGATATTTGAACACAAGGAAGGATGGCCGCGCGGGATTGTCGGAAGCACCAACCATCGCGATGGTCTTCACCGAGGTCAGGATCGAGCGGATGAGGGTATCGGGGTAGGAGTCGTGATCAGCCATGGCGGAGATTTGGGGGATCGGATCGCTCTGCGCAAGTCAGAACGCGAGGTTGATCACGTGACGTTGAGTTTTCTGCCGCGGTTGAACAGCCAGAAGGGCGCGCCGGTGAGCAACGCATCGAAGTCCGCAGCGGATTGATAGAGTCCGTTGACCGACAGGCGGGGCAGGGCATGCAGATGTGCGCCATGGTCGGCAAAGAGCACGCCGGGACGGGTCGTCACGGCTGTCTCGAAGCCAATCTCGTCGGCCATGGCAAACTCGCGTTGCCCTGCCGCGAGAGGATCGCCGACGGGATAGGCGAGATGCCGGACCTGGAGCTGCAACTTGTCTTCCAGAATGGCCTTCGACTGGGCCATTTCACGCCGCGCGGTTGCATCGTCCTGAGTGCCCAGCAAAGGATGGGTGAGCGTGTGCGCGCCGATGGTGCAAAGTGGTTCAGCAGCAATGGCGCGCAGGCCATCCCAGTGCAGGCAAAGCCGCCGTGTCCGGGCAGGGCCATCGATGCCGGCATCGGCGGTGAGGCGGGCGATCTCCTGTTGCAGCGTGGCACGGGGGCGCAGATCCGCATAGACCTCGCCGAAGACCCGCGCCGGGTCGTCGCTGACGTTTTTTGGCGCCCTGCCCGGCAGGCCGCGCTCCACCGCGTCTTCGAGATCGAGCCACCAAAGAGGCGCGCCACCATCGGCAAAGCCCGTGGTCGCGAAAACGGTGAAGGGGGCATTGTGCTTGCGCAGCACCGGCAGCGCGTGTTCCGCGTTGTCGCGATAGCCATCGTCAAAGGTAAGGACGACGAAGGGCTTGCCGGGTCGCGGATGGCTGATGCGGTCGGCCATCGCATCGATCGGGATGATGTCATACCCCCTGTATCGGACGCGCTCGAGCACGTCGTGCAGAAACTCCGGTGTGATTTCCAGGATGCGATGGGGATCGAAGGCCTTGGGCTGCGAGGGCCGGACATGGTGAAACATCAGGATCGCGCCAAGGCCGCGCGTCCAGCGCGCCATTGCCTGTGCGGTGCCCGTCGTGCCCAGAATCGAGAGGCCGGCACGAAAGACCAGATGCTTCTTATTCATCTTGGCTCACGATTCCTGTTTCCGTTTCATCAACGCTTTTGCCGCCTTTACGTTGACGATCCGTTGCTTTCATCGTTCTGATCTGAGTGATTGTCGGCTGGAGCGGTATCATGACGGTGTTTGAAAGCACAGAAATGGCTAGATCCGCTGCCTTGCCGGTGATGGAAGCGGCCAAGATTCAGCGTGTCGAGACGCATGAAGACCTGAGCCGGATCGCCGCTCAGTGGCGCGTCCTCCAGACCAACGGGCTTGCAACGCCGTACCAGACATTCGACTGGGTGCGCGCTTGGGCCGATGCATTCTCTGAGTCGTCCGGGTTCAAGCCGCTTGCTGTGACGTGCCATGATTCCCGAGGCCGCATGGTTGCCCTGCTGCCCCTGTGCGTACAGACCCGTAACGGCGTCACATCGGCGCATTTCATCGGCGGCAAGCATGCCAACATGAACATGGGCCTGTTTGACATGTCCGCCATGCATGGTCTGTCGGCTGCGGATCTGCGCTTTGTCCTGCGTGTCGCGGCAGATCGTCATGCGATTGATTTCTTCCATTTCGAGAACCAGCCGAGGCTGTGGGACAGGCGCGACAACCCTCTGCTCCTGCTGCCGCATCAGGCAAGTGCAAGCAGTGCCTGGAAGACAGCATTGCAGCCAGATGGCGATGCGATGATCCAGAGCCTGATGTCCTCGGAAAGCCGCAAGAAACTGCGGCACAAGGAAAGAAAGCTCGGCGAAGTCGGAGCCGTAACCTATCACGAAGCCCGCAATGCCGCTGAGGCGGAGGCGGTTCTTGCGGCTTTCTATACGCAGAAGGCGGACCGCTTTCGGGCCATGGGGATTGCCGATCCGTTTGCTGATCGTGAGGTCCGCGCCTTCCTCCATGCCGGCGCGACAACCGGCCTTTCCGAGGGAACGCAGGCAATCTCGCTCCACGCGATGCGGGTTGGCGAGCGCATCGTGTCAGTGTTCGGTGGAGCCATTCATCAGGGCAGATACACCGGTATGTTCACGTCATTTGATGGCGATCCTGCCGTGTCGCGCTTCAGTCCGGGTGATTTGCTGCTGCTCAACCTTATCAGGATGATGTGCGCGCGGGGCCTGACGACCTTTGACCTTGGAACGGGTGACGCCAGATACAAGACAGACTATTGCAGCGTTGAAGAGCCGCTGTTCGACAGCGTTCTGCCAATAACGATCAAGGGACGGATGGCCGCCACCGGACTTCGCCTCGCCGTCGGGCTCAAGCGGTCCATCAAGCAGAGCGCTTTCGCCAACAGCCTTGTTTCGCGCTTTCGCAGCCGTCGGGCTGGCTGATCAGAGGGTTTCCAGTTCCTGGGCCGACTGGGCAGCAACGATGAAATAGTTGCAGCCTGACAAGATCGCTTCTGCGCTATCGAGGCGCTGGTCATCCCTGTCGTCCGATGCCACCAGAACCGTCAGCGTCGTCGTGCGGGAAAGGCCCGCAGTGATGCTGTCTGCCGCGCCGCCGTTGAAGACGACATAGTCATGGTTGCCGGCAAGACTCTTCGTCGCGGCTGTCAGACCCTGCGGCGTGATCTGCGAAGGGTCAAGAACGGCGACCAGCGAGGGGCCGTTGTTCTTCAGGATAGCCTGTAATGCACGCACAGTGCCCGCCGCGTGACCTGCATTGTCGACCGATAGCACGAGGATCGACACGGGACGTCCGCGGATGAGTGCGGCCTCCGCTTCCTCCGCAATCTCGAACAGCGGATTGTCCAGGGAGCGGGCAGTGGCGGCAAGCTCCAGCGGCTGCTGGCCGACGGTGGTTCCTGCACTCTGCCAGGTGAGGCCGTCCTGCGCGAGCGGTCCGCTCGACCGCAATGGGCTGGCGAGATCGGACGCGCGGGGCTGCATCGGTGGGGCCTGCATCCGCGGCACCTCGGCTGGCGATGGCGTCATGCGCGGTGCAGCAGGCCATTCCGGCGGCGTTGCTGCCGATACGGGATTCAACACCTGCGCCATCCGATCAAGTGACTGGCGCATGGCATGGCTGGCCTCCGAGAGGCCGGGCTCCTGCACGACGGTTTGCGGTGTCGGCTCTGTCGCCATCGCTATGCCGTGGGATGCCTCGGCAGCGTGCTGCGTCGAGACTGTCGGATAGGCAGATGCCGACTGCGGGGCCATGCCCTGTGCCATCATCGCCATCATCTGTGGTGTCATCATCATCGGCGGATACGCCATGACTGGGGCCTGTTGTGGCTGAGGTTCGGGCATGCGGCGCAGATAAACGCGGTCCGACAGGAGAGCCTTTGTCAGGATCCAGAACAGCGAGATGGCAAACGCGGCCAGTGTAGCGATCAGGATGATGGGCAGTTTTTTCGGAAAGCTCGGCGAACTTGGAGCGATCGCGCGGGAGACGATGCGGGCGTCGGCTGTCACGGCGTTGTCCGCATCGCGCACGGTGGCGTCCCGGTAGCGACCGAGATAGGTTTCAAGCTGTTCGCGCTCGGCCTTGGCTTCGCGCTCGAGGGCACGCAGTTGCACCTCCTGCTCGTTCGCTGTGCCGCTCTGGCGCTTCTGGAGATCGAGCTCCGCCTGGTTGGCGACCACACGAGCACCGGCGGCGCGTGCATCGTTCTCCAGTGCGCGGGAGGTGCGCTCGGCGGCGTTGCGGACCTGTTCTTCAAGCCCCTTCAACTGGGCGTAAAGCTCCTTGATGCGCGGGTGCTCAGGCAGGAGTGTGCGCTCTTCCTGGGCGATCTGAGCCTTCAGCGTGGCGCGGGTCTCGATCAGACGGCGGACGACCTCGTTGTTGACGACATCCGAGACCTCGAAGATGCGCCCCTGTCGCACGGCCTCGCGGATCATGCGGGCCTTGGAGTTCAACTCGGCCTGCTGTGACCGCGCGGCTGCAAGCTGGGTGTTCAGTTCGGAGAGTTGCTGGGAAGAAATGTTCGCGTTGTCGCCAGCCCCGCCGACGAGGAACAGGCCGTTCTGGTTGCGGAACGTCTCGACCTTGTTCTCAGCTGTTGCCACGCGCTCGCGCAGTGTCTCGATGGTGCGGCCAAGCCATGAGCCAGCGGACCTGGCCGAACCCTTCTTGGCCTGTTCAAGCTGGCGGATGTATTCCTCGGCAATCGCGTCCGAGAGTTTGGATGCCAGTTCAGGATCGCGGCTCTGGAATTCGACCGCGACGACGCGCGACTTTGCCACGCCAAAGACCTTGAGCTTGTCAAAATACTTTTCGAGCACCCGCTCTTCGGGCGAAACGTTGGCCGGGTTGTTGAGCAGGCCCAGCATCACGGCAACCTTGGTCACCGGATCGACGCCGTTGAGCACATCGTCAAACTCGGGCTTCGAGCCCAGGTCAAAGCGGCGGATCATGGCGCGGGCAATGTCGCGGGACTGGATCAGCTGGACCTGACTCAGCACCGCATCCTGATCGATCAGAGGATCAGTGCCGCGGGGGCCTTCCTTGCCGATACGGGTGTATTCAGTGTCACGGTTCTCAAGAAAGACGCGTGTCTCGGCGGTATAGCGCGGCTTGAGAATGTTCACCGCAACGGTCGACAGGGCGAGGGCACCAAGGGTGCTCAGCAGCACAAGCCATTTGCGCCGCCCCACTTCCCTGAACAGCGCGACCAGATCGATCTCGCCGCGATCCGCTGGAGACAACGGCATCGGCTGGCCAGCTTGCGAACCACGCATTGCAACACTCCTACACAACCCAAACTCTGCGACCGTCCACGGACAGCCCTGCTCCAGCTATCGCAGGTTATGGTTTCCGCCGGGTTAACCGGCTTGGTTAGGAAATTCTGACGCAAAAGGTTTCTTAACCATGATGGTGTTTGATGCGCCAAGTTCAACAGTCGTGTCGTGTCATGAAGCGTAACATCATCATCGTCGCCGTTGCTGCCTCGCTTGGGCTGTCCGCGTGCTCCCATCACAGGAGTTTCGCGCATTCCGAAATTTTCGCAGCCAGCCTGCAGGAGCCCTACACGCTGGCAAACGGCGACCGGCTGCGCGTGATCGTGTTCGGTCAGGACAGCCTGTCGAACACCTATGCGGTCGACAGCGTCGGTCATATCTCGATGCCACTGATCGGCTCGGTCGGTGCCAAGGGTCAGACGACGAAGGCGCTGGAGCAACAGATCGCCTCACGGCTGCGCGGGGGGTTCCTGCGTGAGCCGAAAGTCTCGGTCGAGGTCGAGCAGTATCGTCCGTTCTTCATTCTGGGCGAGGTGACGACGTCGGGACAGTATCCCTTTGTCAACGGCATGACGGTCCAGACTGCGGTGGCGATCGCCGGCGGCTTTCAGCCTCGGGCAGACCGATACGTCGCAGAGGTTACACGCGCGATCAACGGAGAAGTGGTGTCGGGGAAGGTGCCACTCGACACGCCGGTACGTCCTGGCGACACTATAACAATCCGCGAGCGGTTTTTCTGATGCGCATCGTCCATGTGTTTCGTGCGCCGGTCGGCGGACTCTTCCGGCATGTGATTGACCTGGCGAAAGAGCAGGCCCGTCGTGGCCATCATGTCGGCGTTTTCTGCGATTCTACCTTTGCGGGGGAACGCAACGAAGGTCTCCTCAAAGAGCTGACGGAAAGCCTCGCTCTGGGCGTCGAACGTTCGCCCATGAGCCGCAATCCCCATTGGAGTGACATGGCTGCCTTATCGCGCATGAATGCCTTTGCGTCGCGCATGGGGGCTGACGTTCTCCATGGGCATGGCTCGAAAGGCGGGCTCTATGCCCGCGTCGGCGCCGTCGCGCGAAACACCGGCCCCATCCGGGCCTACACGCCTCATGGTGGCAGTCTGAACTACAAGCCTGGGACGCTGATCCACAGGGCCTATATGGGGATCGAGTATCTGCTGGAAAAAGGAACCGATCTCTTTCTGTTTGAGAGCAAGTTTATCGCTGACCGTTTCAGGGAATTTGTCTGCGAGACCGATGCTGCCACACGCATCGTGCTCAATGGACTTTATCCGCAAGAGCTTGAGCCGGTTGTTCCCAGGGATGATGCTGCCGACTTCCTGTATATCGGTGAGTTTCGCTTCGCCAAAGGCATCGATACCCTTCTGGATGCCATGGCGGATATCCGTGCGCGGACGCCGCAGCAGCCGACGCTTGTCCTGGTAGGGCAGGGACCGGACGAGGCGGCTTTGAAAGCTCAGGTCACAGCACTTGGGATGGGTGCGCAAGTGTCCTTCCACAAGCCGATGACGGCGCGTGAAGCTTTCTCGATGGCGCGCACGATGGTTGTTCCTTCGCGGTTCGAATCGATGCCCTATGTCGTGATCGAGGCCGCCGGTGCGGGCATGCCGCTGATCTCGACGGATGTCGGTGGCATACCCGAAATTTTCGGCTCGGAAAGCGATCGTCTGATTCACTGCAACGATGTGCCGGAACTTTCGCGTGCGATGCTTCAGTCAATGGCCATGACAGCTTCGGAGCGCTTGGTCCCGGCGAAGCGGTTGCAGGAACACATCGATGAAAATTTCTCGGTCGAGAAAATGGCATCAACCGTTCTTGATGCCTACGCAGCGGCGAAGAACCAGCGCGGCGAGCATCACCGGGCCGACGGGGCTTTGAAAAAGGCGGGCTGATCCTTCCGGTCAGTGCGCCACCAGGGGTTAGTGAGCTTGGCAGACAGACGCAAAGCGATGCAGAAGGCGCAGCCTGCGGCGACGGGGGTTGTCGCTGCGCGCGTGCAGCTTGCCGAGTCGACGCTCGGCCTGCAGCCATCGTCAGCGGTTTCACCCGTGGTGATTGCCGGACTTTGGCGGGTGGCTGAGGCTGTCCTGGTCGGCGCGCTTGGTGCCGTGATCTACTGGGTTTATGTCTTTCCGCAAATTGGCTGGCAATCGGCCTATTTTCTGGCAATTCCGCTGTTCTGCGTCCTTGCGATCGTGTGTCTCCAGGCTTTTGACCTGTTCCACATCGGGGTTTTTCGCACGCCTTTGATCCATGTGCCCCGACTTGTCGCGGGATGGACGATGGCGTTTCTCATTGCGTTCTCCGTGGTGTTCTTCCTCAAGCTGGAGGGCGTCTTTTCGCGCG
>JANMFA010000440.1:0-2539 GCA_031377545.1 Hyphomicrobiales bacterium
CGCCTGATCCAGCGGTTTCAGGTCGGCCTTGCCGGCTTTCTGGCCTGGTTTGCCCGAGCCGTCCTTGCGGGTCTGCGGCAGGACAGGTGCCTCCTGATTCATGCCCATGGAGACGCCACGCGACGTGCGCTGGGGTTTGGAGCTGGGGGATGCCGGAGACTTCGCCATGATCACAATATGGAGAGAGTCGCGCCTGAAAGGGAGAGGGCAATGGCCCGCTTCATCAGATTGTTGCAGGCTGGCACAATCGATGCGCGACCCGCGCCAAAACCGGAGGTTCCACCATGCGCCCGTTGTCCCACATTGCAGCTGCGTTTCTTGTCTCGCTCGCGCTCAGCCACACCGCCCTCGCGGTTGGTCCGGAAAACGCTGCGCTGCAGGGTGAGCCCGATTACCGCGACGCTGTGCGTTTCATCAAAGCGGAGGCCTATGACAAGGCCATCCCGCTGCTCAAGACTCTGGACACGCGGTTTCCGAAGGAGCCGGAGGTGCTGAACTGGCTGGGCTACACGCACCGCAAACTGAAGGATTACCCCAATGCCAAGCTGTTCTATGACGCTGCGCTGGCTGCGGATCCGACCTATCGACCAGCCCTAGAGTATCAGGGCATGTGGTATGTCGAAACGGGCGATATCCAGGCGGCAAAGGCCAATCTCGCCAAGCTGATGACGATCTGCGCGTCCTGCGAGGAGACGCAGGATCTGGCCGAGGCGCTGAAGAAGGCGGGGCACTGAGCCGATTGCAGCACCGTCGCACCACCGGTATAAACTTGTGGAATGACGATTGATCCTGCGCTCCGTGCCGCTCTGCAGATCGCCGGGGAGCAATGCATCTGCCTGCATACCCGGATGGCGGCGCGCGCTGTGACGCGCGCCTATGATGCCGCACTCGCACCGCTGGCGCTGGAAGCCACTCAATTCACACTGCTTGCCGCAATCGCCGCCAATCCCACGGGATCGGTGACCGAAATGGCCGACCGGCTGGCGCTGGAGCGCACATCGCTCTCCCGCAACCTCACCGTCCTGAGCAAACGCGGCCTGATCCGAGCCGGATCCGCGAAGGGGCGCTCCGTTACCTATGCCGTGACGGAGTCCGGTCAGTCGCTGCTGGCTGCAGCACTGCCGTTGTGGCGCAAGGTCCAGTTGGGGATGGAAGAGCGGATCGGCGAACAGAGCTGGGTTGAGATGCGCCAGACCCTGCGGCAGCTTCGCCATCGCGCCGCCAACATCCCCGACACTCCCAGCGCTTGACCATTCCAGTGCGCATATCTATCGTGCAGATACACGATAATGAGGAATCTGCATGGATATCCGCCCGCTGCCTCTGAAGGACATCGCCCACATGTCGGGGCTGGAGATGCTGCGGGGCATGATTGACCGCACATTGCCCGCACCGCCTTTCGCCGTCACGACCAACATCACCTTGGTGAGCGCTGACGAGGGCAAGGTCGTGTTCGAGGGCGAACCCAAGGCGGAGTTCTACAACCCGCTGGGCACGATCCACGGGGGGTGGACGGCGACAATCATGGACAGCGTCATGGCCTGCGCCGTGCACTCGACCCTGGCACCGGGCGAAGCCTATACGACACTGGAGTTCAAGCTGCACTTTTGCCGCCCGATCCTGCCCGGCACGGGCATTGTTCGCGCCGAGGGCATCGTGCTTTCCCGCGGCCGCCGCGCCGCGACCTCCGAGGGCAAGCTTTATGACAGGGCGGGCAAGCTTCTCGCCCATGGCACCGAGACCTGCATGATCATGGACATGCCCGGACGTGCGACCAGGAACGAAGCTTAACGCTTCCTTCGCCGGATTGCGCTAATCCAATCCGGTAGATGCTTGTCGCCACAACCTTTCTGATCAATTCCGTCTTCAACTTCGCGCTGGGACTTTTGATCGCACGTTTCCTGGGCCCGCTGGGCTTCGGGCAATATGCCATTGCCGCGGCGGTTGCGGTGGTTCTCAATACCTTCTTCCTTGACTGGATCCGGCTGGCGGCAACACGATTCTATTCCAGCCGCACGCGTGCGGATGATCCTTCGGTACGCGGCACGCTGGATGCGATCTTCATTCTCTCGTCTCTGGGTGTTGCCATCACCAGCGCCATCGCGATCCTGCTGGGACTGGATTTCGGACTGATGGTCCTTCTGGCTGCATTGGCCCCGGTCATGGGCATCTGCAACGGGCTCTTCGACTATCATACTGCGCTGGCAAGAGCCCGCTTCGACGAACGCACCTACAGCCTGCTGGTGATCCTCAAGAATGCCCTGTCACTGCTCCTGATGGTGGGAGGTGCCTGGTGGTTCCAGTCCCCCGCAGTGGTCGCTGCGGGCTTTGTTCTGAGCATTTTCGCCACGCTGCTGATTGGCCGCCACCGCCTCGTCGATCCTGACGTCGCAATCCTGAAACCTGATTGGCCGGAAGCCAGACGTTACTTCCTCTACGGCTTTCCGGTGATTCTGGCCGCGATGATCTATTTTCTCATCCCTCTATGGAACCGGACATCCATTGCCGCTTCGCTTGGCTTTGCCGCCTCGGGCCAGTT
>JANMFA010000483.1:0-7399 GCA_031377545.1 Hyphomicrobiales bacterium
CAGACCCGCGACCAGCAGCGCCAGCAGGATGGTCGGAAAAGACAGGATGACATCGCCGATGCGCATGATGACCGCATCCGTACGCCCTCCCAAATAGCCCGCCATGAGGCCGAGCGAGACACCGATCAGCGCTGCCACCAGCACCGCGCCACCGCCGATCAGGATCGAGACGCGCGCGCCGTAAAGAATGGCGGACAGCATGTCGCGGCCCTGGTTGTCCGTGCCCAGCAGGAAGCGCCGGTCGCCGCCTTCCGCCCAGAGCGGGGGAATTTCGCTGTCCGCCAGATTGAACGACGCCAGATCAAGCGGATTGCTGGGTGCCACCTGCGGCGCGAACAGCGCCAGCAGAAGCAGCGTGCCAGCCGTGACGCCCGCGAGCATGACCGAGAGCGGCGGCCCGGCGCGGCGCAGCCGGACAAGCCAGCCCACCACGCGCTTGACGCGCAGCACGCCGATGATCGCGGTGATGAAACCGGGCATCGCCATTACGCCGCCCGCGTGCGCAGGCGCGGATCGACCAGCGCATAGATCACATCGACAGCCATGTTGATGGTGACGAAGATGAAGCCGACGAACAGGAGGTAGGCCGCCATCACCGGCAGATCCACGAAGGATACAGCCTGGATGAAGAGCAGCCCCATGCCGGGCCACTGAAACACGGTTTCCGTGACAATCGCGAAAGCGATCAGCGCGCCTATTTGCAATCCAGTCACAGTGATCACCGGCATCAGCGCATTGCGCAAGGCCAGCTTGCGGTGGATGTATCCGGAGGGCAGGCCCCGCGCCCTGGCATAGCGGATATAGTCTGACGACAGAACATCGAGCATTTCCGCCCGAACGAGCCGCATGATCAGCGTCACCTGAAACAGTGCCAGCGTCACGGAGGGCAGGACAAGCGAACGCAAGCCGCTGGTGGTGAGGAACCCTGTGCTCCACCAGCCCAGCCTCACCACGTCACCGCGCCCGAAGGACGGCAGCCATTTCAGCCAGACCGAGAAAATCAGGATCAGGACAATGCCCGTGACAAAGGTCGGCGTGGAGATGCCGATGAGCGAGGCGGTCTGGATGCCGCGCGTCAGCCAACCGTCGGGCTTCAGGGCGCAATAGACTCCCAGCGGTATGCCCAGAGACAGCGCCAGCAGTGTCGCCACCAGCACCAGTTCGAGCGTCGCGGGCAGCCGCTCGGCAATCAGTCCGGACACCGGCCGCTGATTGCGGAAGCTATTGCCGAGATCGCCGGTGGCGACGCGACCCACGAACTTGCCGAACTGCACCACCACAGGCTGGTCAAGTCCGAGAGTCTGTCGCAGCTCCGCCTTCTCCGCCGGCGTTGCATCCTCACGCGACATGATGAGAACGGGATCACCCACATAGCGAAAGATGACGAAGGCGACCGCTGTTACCGCAGCCATCACCATCAGCATTTGTGCAAGGCGTGATACGAGAACCCGCAGCATGGCTGCGCGCGCTTCAATTCACCTTGGCAAACCACAACCTGACATATTCATCGGCAAACACCGGCACATCGATCGCCTTCTTCATGGCCCAGGCCACAGGCTGCTGATGCAGCGGGATGAAATAGGCCTCGTCCCGGGTGATCTTCAGCGCCTCGGTGAGGAACGCCAACCGCTTGGGTTCATCCAGCTCGACAGCCGCTTTCTTCGTCAGGTCATCAAGACGAGGATCGGCAAGGCCGTTGGGATTGTTGCCGCCAAAAGCACCACCCTTGGAATGCAGCAAAGCGGAAGCGACGGAATAGCCATCCATCGGCGGGAGCGTCGCCCATCCCAGGATGTAGGCATCGCTTTCACCCTTGTCGACCAACGGGAAATAGGTCGCACGGCTTTCCGTCTTGAGATCGACCGTAACCCCGGCACGCGTCCACATGGCCGCTATGGCAACGCAAGTCTGTTCGTCCGCGATATAGCGGTCGTTGGAACAATTGAGCTTGGTCTTGAAGCCATTGGGATAGCCCGCTTCCGCCAGCAGCTTCTTGGCCGTATCGACGTTGAAGGGAAGCGGCGCATCAAGCGCGGCGGAATAGCCCGGGATCGGCGGAGCCACCATCGTGCCCACCGTGCGCGACTTCGCCCGCATCACCCTGCGATGGATCGTGTCGAGGTCGATCGCGTGCCAGAGCGCCTGCCGCACGCGCTTGTCCCTCATCGGGTTGGGCTTGCCGGGATCAGCCTGCAGCTCCGCACGGTGATTCAGCCCAAGGAAAATCAGCCGCAGCGAAGGCTCTTCCACGACCTTGAAACCGTCCGCGCCGCCGATGCGGGCGAGATCCTGCAGCGGGGCTGGCGCCATCATGTCGATTTCACCCGACAGCAAGGCCGCCACGCGCGTTGCATCGGACTTGATCGGCCGGAACTCGATGCGCGTAAGGTTGTGCGCTGGCTTGTCCCACCAGTTCGGATTGGCCGTCATGATGGTGCGGTTGTCGGGTTGATAGCTCTCCAGCACGAAAGGCCCGGTGCCGTTGGCATTGGTCGAGGCAAAGGTCGTGACCCCGGTGGTCGTGTTGCCCGGTTTCGTCGCGTTGTTGGCTTCCAGCCACTCCTTGTCCATGATGAAAATGCCGGAAAGGTCGTTCAGGAGCAGCGGATAGGGACCGCGCAAGAAGAAATCGACCGTGAAGTCATCGATCTTCTCGGCCTTCACGACATTCGACAGATTGCCACGAGCGCGCGCGGCAGGATCGAGCAGCCGCGTTACAGAGGCCACCACGTCATCGGCGGTAAAGGCGTTGCCGTTGTGGAACTTCACGCCTTGCCGGAGCTTGAACCGCCAGCGATCCGGCGCTTCGACCGTCCACGAGAGCGCCAGAGCCGGCTCGATCTGCAAATCCTTGTTCCGGCGCACCAGCGAATCATAGATGTGGTGGTGCATGTTCGAGGTGAAGCTCTCGGTATGCGCATAGGGGTCCATCGTCGCGATATCGCCCTGCGACGACCACCGCAGGGTCTTCGCCTCGGCACCCGTCAGTGTCATCGCCAGGGTGGCCGATGCGGCCAGTCCTGCAAGCACCGTTGTCCGCAAAATGGTCATGCTCAAATCTCCCTGAATTTCCCCAGCTAAAGCCAAGAGGGCCTTGCCCGTCAATGGTGTTCGCACAAGCCTCGTGCAATGCCCTTGCCAAGCCCGTTCCCGCTGGCCTAGCCTTTGCAGGGCGTACCGGATGGATCGTCACAGGGGAGACAGGGCTATGGCTGATATCAAGGCAGGTTTTGGCGTCGCTTTTGCCATGATGCTGACGGCAGGGTCCGTCGCGGCGCAGGAACTGAAGACCGCAGTGGACGGCACCTTCGCGCCCCACGCATTCCCGGACCTCGCGACCGGCGGCATTCAAGGTTTCAATGTCGATCTGGCAAAGGCCGTTGGTGAAAAACTGAAACGCCCGCTGAAGATCGATTCCGCACAGTTCTCGGGCCTTCTGCCCGCAATGCAGGCAGGGACCTATGATTTTATCGCCGCACCCGTGACCGCCACGAAGGAGCGGGCGGAGAGCATGCTGTTCACTGAAGGCTATCTCAACACCGACTTCCAGTTCGTCGTGGGGCGCAACGAACCGGTTGCCACCAAACTCGAGGACTTCAAGGGCAAGGTCGTGACGGTCAACAAGGGCTCAGCCTATGATTCCTGGGCGCGCGGCCTTGAGGCACAGATCGGCTGGACTGTCGAGAGCTTCGGCACGCAGACTGACGCGGTGCAGGCCGTGATCGCAGGTCGCGCTGCTGCCAACATCACGGGCAACACGGTCGGGGCCTGGGCCGCGAAGCAGAATCCCGCCCTCAAGCTCTCTTACCTGCATTCCACCGGACTCGTCTGGGCCATGACCATTCGCAAGGGCAACGAGCCGATGCGTGCAAGTCTCGAGAATGCCATCGAGTGCCTCAAGTTGGATGGTACGGTCGCGCGGCTGCACGAGAAATGGTTCGGCACAAAGCCGGCTGCGGGTTCCGCCGCCGTGACCGTGTTTCCGGGCAGTGGTGTGCCTGATCTGCCGGGATACGACGCCACCCCTCGCACACCGTCCTGCGGTTGATCCCAGCCCATGCCATTGGAAGGGACGGCGGCGCCAATCCTTGATGTGCGCCGCCTTGTGAAGAGTTATGGCACCGTACAGGTGCTCCGAAGTGTGGACCTTGCGGTCAGACCCTCTGAACTCGTGTTCGTGATCGGTCCGTCTGGCTCGGGCAAATCGACGCTGCTGCGCTGCTGCAACCGCCTTGAGGAGCCAGACAGCGGCCAGATCATCGTTGATGGATCGGACATGCTCGCGGCATCCACCGATCTTGCGGCAATGCGGCTGAAGATCGGCATGGTCTTCCAGTCCTTCAATCTCTCCCCGCATATGACGGCGCTGGGGAACGTGACCCTCGCCCTGCGCAAGGTGCTCAGGCTCGCCAGGGCCGAGGCTGACGACCGGGGCCGGGCTGCGCTTGACCGCGTCGGCCTTGCCGACAAGACCGGGGCCTACCCCTCGGAGCTTTCCGGTGGGCAACAGCAGCGCGTCGCGATTGCCCGCTGCCTTGCCCTTGAACCGAAGATCGTGCTTTTCGATGAGCCTACCTCGGCGCTTGATCCGGAGCTTGTGGGATCGGTTCTGGCCGTGATGCGCGACCTCAAGGTCCAGGGCATGACGATGGTGGTGGTCAGCCACGAAATGCGCTTTGCGCGCGATGCGGCCGACCGCGTGATCTTCATGGACAAGGGTGTGATTGTCGAACAAGGGACACCAGCAGCCATCTTCGGCGCACCACAGGAGGAGCGCACTCGCGCTTTCGTGGCGGAGATCATGCGCTGATGGACGCTGGTTGATGGACCTGGCGCATTTCCTCGACACATTCTTCAGGCCAGACCTGATCCGGTCCAGCATTCCGCTGATCGGCAAGGGCATGCTGATCACGATCCAGATCGCGGTTGCAGTGGTGATCACCGGCTTCGCTCTCGGTTTCGCTCTGGCAATCCTGCGCGCACGCGGCATGCGCGCCATCAATGCCCTGATCATCGTGTTTGTGGATGTGCTGCGCGCCCTGCCGCCGCTGGTGCCGGTGCTGCTGATCTATTTCGGCCTGCCGGGATTGGGCATCAACCTGTCGAGTTTCGCCGTCCTGTGGCTCGTCCTGTCGCTGGTGCTGGCCGCCTTTGTCGAGGAGATCGTCTGGGCGGGCATCCTGTCCGTGCGCAAGGGACAATGGGACGCTGCCCGCTCCACCGGGCTGGGGTTTCTGCCGATGCTGACCCACGTGATCCTGCCGCAGGCCGTACGCCTCACCATTCCGCCGCTCACCAACCGCACCATCGCCATCACCAAGAACACGGCGCTGGGCACCGTGATCGGGGTAGGCGAAATCCTCAATCAGGCGACGACCGCAGTGTCGTTCTCCGGCAATGCCACGCCACTGATGGTGGGCGCTGTCGCCTACCTCATCATCTTCATTCCCGTGGTCATGCTAGGCGGCTGGATCGAACGCCGCTTCGCCTGGAAAAGGGCGTAGTTGATGGAGCTGATCACCCAGCAGTTCTTCAACCTCGACATCATGCGGCAAGCCTGGCCGCTGATCCTCAGGGGACTAACGATGACGCTGCTGATTTGCGCCGCCGTCATTCCGCTGGGCCTCGCCGGTGGCTTGCTGGTGGCGCTGGCCTCGCAATCACGCAGCGCAGTCCTGCGCCGCACGGTATCTGCATGCATCACGCTCTTTCGCGCCCTCCCGCCGCTGGTGCTGCTGATCCTGATTTACGCTGGCCTGCCATTCGCCGGCATCAGGCTCAGCCCGTTCACAGCGGTTTGCCTGGCGTTTCTGCTCAACAATGCCAGTTTCTATGGCGAAATCTTCCGCGCCGGCATCGAATCGGTCGGCAAGGGTCAATGGGAAGCGGCACGCTCCACCGGCATGCGCAACAGCGACATCATGGCCTACGTCATCCTGCCGCAGGCGGTGCGGAACGTGCTGCCCGATCTTGTCTCCAACACGATCGAAGTGGTCAAGCTGACGTCGCTGGCCTCGGTTGTTGCCTTGCCAGAACTGCTCCATTCCGCCGAGATGGCGCGATCCGTCACCTACAATTCCTCGCCGGTCGTGCTGGCCGCAGGAATTTATCTTCTCCTGCTTTGGCCGTTCGTCCGTCTGATGAGCAGGCTCGAGCACCGTGTCGCGCAATAACCGGAGCCCGCCATGTCGCGCATCATCACTGTCGCTGCCGCCCAGCTTGGGCCGATCCAGAAGGCGGAAGGCCGCCAGCATGTGGTGGCCCGCATGCTGGACCTGATGGTCGAGGCAAAAGCGAAGGGTGCCGATTTCATCGTCTATCCCGAACTTGCTCTCACCACATTCTTCCCGCGCTGGCACCACGAGGATCGTGCCGAAGCCGACCATTGGTTCGAGCGAGCGATGCCCAATCCGGCGGTGCAGCCGCTCTTCGACAAGGCGAAAGCCTTCGGCATGGGCCTGAGCTTTGGCTATGCCGAGATGACGAAGGATGGACGCCATTTCAACACCTCCATCCTCGTGGACCAGAAGGGCCGCACTGTCGGCATCTACCGCAAGGTGCATCTGCCGGGGCACGTGGAGTTTGACCCGGACCGAACCCACCAGCATCTCGAAAAGCGCTATTTCGAACCCGGTGATCTCGGCTTCCCGGTCTGGCGCACCATGGGCGGGCTCTTCGGCATGTGCATCTGCAATGACCGGCGCTGGCCGGAGGTCTACCGCGTCATGGGCCTGCAGGGCGTCGAGATGGTGGTGCTTGGCTTCAACACACCCTCCGTCAACAGCCAGAAAGCAGCGGAGGGCCTCGCGGATCGCCTGTTCCACCATCGCCTGTCCTTGCAGGCCGGCGCCTACCAGAACGCGACATGGGTCGTCGCTGTCGCCAAGGCGGGCAGCGAGGACGGGCACCATCTGATGGGCGGCACCATGATCGTCGACCCCGATGGCAAGGTGGTAGCGGAATTGCCGGGCGAGGAGGACGGCGTGCTGGTACATGCCTGTGATCTCGACGCCACGCGCTTCGGCAAGGACACCATCTTTGACTTCAAGCGCCACCGCAGGCCAGAGCATTATGGACGCATCACCGCGCAGGTCGGTGTGGTGGAGCCGGAGTAAGACAGTGCAGGACTATTCCGCAGCCTTTTCAGACCTCGCGCCTCTGGAGCGCTACAAGCTGCTGTGCGCCGCGATCTGCCCCCGGCCCATCGCGCTGGTGACATGTGTTTCGCCCGACGGCGTGGTCAATGCCGCACCATTCTCGTTCTTCAATGTCTTTTCCGAGGAACCTGCTCTGATCGTGCTCGGACTGCAGCACCGCTCCCAGGCTGATGGCGGTCGTGCGCCGAAGGATACCAGCCGCAACATCGCCGCATCGGGCCAATTCGTCGTGAACATGGTGG
>JANMFA010000492.1:0-4869 GCA_031377545.1 Hyphomicrobiales bacterium
TTCCAGCTGATGCCGTCAATGCCGGTATTGGCCTTGGTAATGCCTGCGGTTTCGGTCTTCATCGGTGGGCCCTTGGAACAAAAATGCTACGATGGCCATCAGTCTCGCACCATTTCAGCCTCGACGTGAAGGGAAGAGTTAAGAGAAGGTTAAGGCTACAGGCCTTCCTTCTCTTGCTCGCAGGAGGGGGAAGCCTCACTTCATCTCGCATTCCTTGGCGTACACGTCGGTGTAGTTCGAGAAGATCTTCTTCTCGATCTCGGTCTGGAACTTGCCATCGGCCCGCTTGGCCGCCTTCACCAGATAGAAATCCTGGATCGGATAATTGTTGTTGGCAAACTTGAAGTCACCGCGCAGCGATTTGAAGTCGGCCTTCTTCAATGCCGCCTGCACCGCCGCCTTGTCCGCCGTCTTGCCGCCGGTCGCCTTCATGGCGCTGTCGATCAGCGCTGCTGCGTCATAGGCCTGGAAGGCATAGGAGCCGGGCACATAGCCAAATTCCTTCTCGAAGGCCGCAACGAACGCCTTGTTCTGCGGATTGTCGAGATTGGGGGCCCAGTTTGCACCGCCGAACATGCCGATCGCGGCATCCTGCTGTGCAGGCAGCGTCGATTCATCCACCGTGAATGCCGACAAGAACGGAATATTCGTAAGTCCGGCCTGCTTGTACTGCCGCACAAGGTTCACGCCCATGCCGCCTGGCATGAAGGTGAAGATCGCATCCGGCTTCATCGACGCAATGCGGGCGAGTTCTGCCGAGAAATCAAGCTGCCCGAGCGGTGTATAGACTTCATCCAGCACTTCGCCCTTGAAGTGGCGCTTGAAGCCCGCGAGCGAATCCTTGCCCGCCTGATAGTTGGGGGCCAGCAGGAAGACCTTCTTGTAGCCTGCATCCTGAGCATGCTTGCCAAGAACCTCATGGTTCTGATCGTTCTGGTAGGACGTCACGAAGAAACTGGGGTTGCACTGCTTGCCCGCGAAGTTGGACGTTCCGGCATTCGGGCTGATCAGGATCGCCTTTGAATCCGTCACCGGCTTCATGATGGCCTGCAGGATGTTCGAGAAGATCGGTCCGACCACGAAATCTACCTGATCACGCTCGACCAGCCCCTTGGCCTTGGTCACGGCCACATCCGGCTTCAGCTCGTCGTCGGTGACGGTCACTTCCGCCATGGCGGGCCCCAGCTTGCCGCCATTGAGCTTGACGAAAAGGTTGAAGCCGTCGCGGGCATGCTGTCCCAGCACGGCAGGCGGGCCGGAGAGCGATACCATGATGCCCACCTTTACCTTGTCCTGCGCCATGGCGGTTGTGGCAGCCATGGTGGCGAAGGCGGTGCTCAAAAGCAGAGTCTTGATGGTCATGGTTCTGTCTCCCCTGGCGCCCGCGGCGCGCATGCTGTCAATTCAGACCAACTTGCGCAGCTTCGCAAGCGGCTTTCCTAAATAGTTTAGGGTTAAAACAATTGTCGTCCAGTGGCTGGCTTGAAATTTCTGCCCCAGCGTTCAGGCCATTCCGTTCTTCAGGTCAGTGTCACCACGCCACAGGCGGGCAAGATTGTCCTCCAGCAGATCAATCACATTGGCCTCGTATCGCCCCGTTTCTCCCGCAGCATGCGGCGTGATGATGACGTGCGGCATGCCCCAGAGCGGTGAAGATGCGGGCAAGGGCTCCTCGACCGTCACATCAAGTGCCGCGGCACCGATCCGCCCCGCCTGCAGCGCCGCGACCAGCGCAGGCTCATCGACCACCCGCCCGCGCGCCACATTGATGAGATGCGCCGTCGGCTTCATCTGCCCCAGACGCTCCGCGTTGATGAGTTTTTCAGTCTCAGATGTGAGCGGACAGGTCAGCACGACCACATCAGCCAACGGAAGCACCTCGGACAGGGCAGCGATCGACACTACGCGATCCGCGCATTCCGGCATCGGGATCGCATCCCGCTTCACGCCGATGACACGGCAATCAAACGCTTTCGCCAACCGACCGAACCGCTGGCCAATGCGCCCGAAGCCGACAACCACGACAGTCCGCCCGCCCTGCTCCCGCTCGCGCGCCTGAGGATCGGCAATCATCGGACGCCAGTGGCGCGCGGATTGTGCATCGCGACCAAGATGAAGATGGCGGCTGAGCGACAGAACAAGTGCCATCGCGTGTTCGGCCACGGCACGCTCGTTGGCACCCTGGGCGCTGGCGAGCCGCAGCCCCCGCGCCGCGAACAGCGCCTTGTCGTATTGGTCCGTGCCCGCGCTGATGGACTGGATGAACCGCAATTTAGGAGCATGCTCCAGCAGCGCATTGCGCCAGAGGCCGGACACGACAAGCACGTCAACGTCCGGAATCATCGCCTCCAGCGCCTCTCCTGATGTCGCAAGCAGCGTGCGGATATCCTTGCGGCGACTGAGGAATTCCGCCTCGACCTGATAGGCCGGGTGAGCAAAGCCGATGGTGAGGGAGGATGGTGGAGGAAGCGAAGCAATCATGCGGTCAACTTGCCACGCACAAAGCCGATGGGGAAGCCCTCACCGCCCCGGAAGCACCACCATAACCGGCTTGGCCGGGAGGGTTTCCCGTGAGAACACCGCCACCGGCTTTTCCCGCCGGTCAATCGCATATTTCTCTTGGCCGATGCGGATGAACTTCTCCAGCGTATGCTGACCGAAGAAATGCATCGGAATAATCACCCGTGGCGAAAGCTGGTCCAACACCTGCATCATCCCGTCGATATCGAGGGTGAACCCGCTGTCGACCGGCACCAGCACGATATCTGCCCGCCCGATGGCGCGAACATGGCTTGCCTCCAGCACATGGTGCAGATGCCCCAGATGCACGACACACAAATCCCCCAGTTCGAAAATGAAGACCGAATTGCCGTCGTATTCGGTGTGTCCGCCGTCCCACATCCGGATGTTGGTGGAAACGTTGCGCACTCTGAGATCCAGCAGCGTAACGTCATGATCCGCCTTGCCGCCCGCCGGATTCCAGCCCGGCAGCAGATGCGTGATTCCAGCCTCGGGATTGCGCGAAAAATGCGTCGAATGCGCCTTGTTCATCGTCGCGATATCGGGAACGACGCTGGCTCGGATGTAGTCGTTGTAATCCGTCACCGCTTTCACGTTCTGCGGCGTCTCGATCAGGAAGCTGGAGTGCCCCACGAAGGAAATGCGCAATTCCTTCTCGGACAGAGAGGCCGGGACAATGCGCGGCATGCCGCGCGCCATTTCCGGTCGGCATCCTATTTCAGCAGCATATGCCAGCGGAACTGCCGCAAAAGCAGCCAGTATTGCGAAGAGAAAGCGAAGCAGCGCCATCCGTCTCGTCCTTGCTCATGGAACAAGGTAGATCGAATTCTGGCGCTGTCGAGAGGGATCAGGGCTTTGGACCTTTCCGGTGCGCAAATCCTGTGCGTGCATGGTTCTTCGGACCCTTGCTGAAACTCTTGCCGGATTTGGCCGCAAATTCAGGTTTGCCTGCGAATTTCGGTTTAGCCCCATAGGGTGGCCTGTCGCCGTAATCCTGCTTCTCACCGCCAGAAGGCCGGTCGGCCCGCGACTTTTCCGCACTGGGCTTGCCAGAAAATTCGGGCTTGCCCGCAAATTTCGGCTTCGCTCCGTAGGGTGCCCGGTCGCTGAAATCCTGCTTTTCGGCGTTGGCTGGTCGCTCGGAATGGAACTTTTCACTACGGGGTTTTACGGAAAAGTCCGGCTTCTCGCTGAACAGCTTCTTCGGGGACTTCTTCGGATAGGGCTTGCGGAAGTCATCACGATCGCGGGGTGCCGGAGCCTCGCTGGCTGGCGCGATGATAATGTCCTCGCCATCCTTCTTGCGGGCATGCAGGGCGAAATGCTCGGCCGCCTCGCGCTTGATCTCGAATTCCGTCACTTCTTCCAGAATGCGGATCGTGCCGATCTCCTGTCGGCTGACGTTGCCACGACGGCAGATCATTGGCAGCAGCCATTTGGGATCAGCCTTTTGCCTGCGGCCCACGTCCATACGGAAGATGACGCTGTCGGTTGCTTCCTTCAGTGGTTCAGGCTCGCGCTCGAACCGGGAGCCGCGCTCATGGTCACCGCGGTCGGGGCGTTCAAGGCGTGAACGCTGCGGGCGCTCGTCGCGGTCGCGATTGCGCTTGTCGTCAAATTCCCGGTCGCGCGTAGGGGCACGGTCGCCACGTGGCGCATGCATTGGCTGCGGCTCGGACAGTTCTTCCGGCTCCGGCAGGCGCGAGCGATAGAGCTTTGCCAGGATTGCGGCGATGTCGTTGGGTGTTTTCGATGTCAGCAGAACTTCGGCCATCGCGCGGTCTTCGTCCGTGACTTCTTCTGTCAGAAGAGGATCGTCCAGGAACCTCTGGCGATCCAGCGCGCGGATATCATCGGCGCTCGGCGGGTCCATCCATTCCGGCTTCAGCTTAGCATCCATGATCAGACGTTCGGCCTTGCGACGCCGCGAATGCGGCACCACGAGCACGCTGATGCCCTTGCGTCCGGCACGGCCCGTGCGTCCGCTGCGGTGCTGCAGAATCTCTGCGTTCAGCGGCAGATCTGCGTGGATCACGAGGCCGAGATTGGGCAAATCGATGCCACGCGCCGCAACATCGGTCGCAACGCAAATGCGCGCGCGACCATCGCGCAGCGCCTGCAGCGCCTGATTGCGCTCATTCTGGCTGAGCTCGCCCGAGAGATAAACTGCCGAGAAGCCGCGCTCGACGAGAATGGCCTGCAGATGGCGGACACCGTCGCGCGTGTTGCAGAACACGATGCTGGCAGGCGAATCCACCTGTCGCAACACATTGACGATGGCGTGCTCGGTTTCGCGCGGCTGGGTGCGCAAGGCCCGATATTCGATGTCGGCGTGGCCACGGTCACCAC
>JANMFA010000543.1:0-2400 GCA_031377545.1 Hyphomicrobiales bacterium
GTTCCGCACGAATCCGAGTGACTGCGGATCGGCAGATTCTGCGACCATTGACCGTGGCACTTGTCGCGGGCGAATCCTCCGGCGATCAACTTGGTGCGCGCCTGATGCGCGCCATTCTCCAGCAAGCGGAGACGCCCGTTCGTTTTGTGGGGGTGGGCGGCCCACTGATGGAGTCGGAAGGCCTGTCGAGCTTTTTTCCGATGTCTGATATTGCAGTGAACGGTCTGCTCCCGGTCATCAGGCGGCTGCCGCTTCTGATCCGGCGTATCCGGCAGACGGTCGCAGGCATCGCCGCAGAGCAGCCGCATGCGGTCATTCACATCGATGCGCAGGACTTCAACCATCAGTTGGCCAAGCGCCTGCACAAAGCATTGCCGCGAACGCCGCTTATCGCTTACGTCTCGCCAACCGTCTGGGCGTGGAGACCACGGCGGGCAAAGAAAATCGCACGCTATTACAGCCGATTGATGGCAGTTCTTCCATTTGAACCTGAGGTCCACCGGCGTCTTGGAGGGCCCGAGACACTCTACGTCGGACATCCACTGATGGAACGGCTTGCCGACTTCACGCCAGATGCTGCTGAAACAGCAATTCGGATATCCCCGCCCTACAGGCTTCTGCTCCTGCCCGGCAGTCGCCTGGCGGAGGTCTCGCGCCTGCTCCAGGTGTTTGGCGAAGCCTCCGCGTTGCTTGGTCAGCGATTCCCTGGTCTTGAAGTCCTCATCCCGGCCGTTCCGCATCTGCGCGCGGAGATCGTCCGGCTCACAGCGGATTGGTCCGTCAAGCCGCAGATTCTCGATGGTGAGGAGGCCAAGCTGCAAGCCTTCCGGAGTGCCCGCGCCGCCTTGGCCGCATCCGGCACTGTGACGCTTGAACTGGCGCTCGCGCAGGTGCCCACTGTGGTTGCCTACCGCGTGGGATATCTCGAAGGCGAGATCGCGCGGCGGCTGATCTCAGTAGAATCGGCCTCGTTGCCCAATCTAATCCTTGGACGAAGGCTGCTGCCGGAGTTCATTGACCGGGGGTGGACCGCGCAGGATCTGGCCAACGCCGTCGCCACTGTCCTTGTGGACGGTGAGGCCCGTCAGGCGCAGCTCGACGGGTTTTCGGAGGTTCATCGCCTGATGGCTGCGGGGATCTCGACGCCAAGCGCGACGGCGGCAGCACTGGTGCTTCAACAGATCCGGACACAGAAATGAAAAAAGGGGCCAGCCAGGCCCCTTTTTGGTGTCCCTGCTCGGGAAATCAGCGGCGCTGAGCTGCCGGGATATAATCGCGCTGGGGCGAGCCGGTGTAGAGCTGGCGTGGACGACCGATTTTCTGACCGGGATCCTCGATCATTTCCTTCCACTGTGCAATCCAGCCAACGGTACGAGCCAGCGCGAACAGCACGGTGAACATCGAGGTTGGGAAGCCCATCGCCTTCAGCGTAATGCCGGAATAGAAGTCGATATTTGGATAGAGCTTCTTCTCGATGAAGTATGGATCGGACAATGCAATCCGCTCCAGCTCCATGGCGACGTCAAGCAAGGGATCATCCTTGATGCCGAGCTCGTTCAGAACTTCATGCGTTGTCTTCTGCATGATGCGGGCGCGAGGATCGTAGTTCTTGTACACGCGATGGCCAAAGCCCATCAGGCGGAACGGATCATTCTTGTCCTTGGCCTTGGCAATGTACTTGGGAATGTTCTCGACGGAGCCGATCTCACCCAGCATCTTCAGTGCGGCTTCATTCGCGCCGCCGTGGGCAGGGCCCCAGAGGCATGCGATGCCAGCCGCGATGCAGGCGAAGGGATTGGCCCCTGATGAGCCCGCAAGGCGCACGGTCGATGTCGAGGCGTTCTGCTCATGGTCGGCGTGCAGGATGAAGATGCGATCCAGCGCGCGGCTGAGGATCGGGTTCACCTTGTAGTCCTCTGCCGGCACCGCGAAGCACATGCGCAGGAAATTCGAGGTATAATCGAGGTTGTTTTGCGGATAAACGAAGGGCTGGCCAATGGTGTACTTGTACGCCATCGCCGCGAGTGTCGGCATCTTCGCGATCATGCGCATTGATGCAACCATGCGCTGGGTCGGATCCGAAATATCCGTTGAATCGTGATAGAACGCCGACATGGCGCCAACAGCGGCGACCATGACAGCCATCGGATGCGCGTCGCGGCGGAAGCCCTGGTAGAACCGCGCCATCTGCTCATGCACCATGGTGTGGCGCGTGACCCGGTAGTCGAAGTCCGCCTTTTGCGCGGCCGTCGGCAGTTCACCGTAGAGCAGGAGATAGCAGGTCTCCAGAAAGTCGCCGTGCTCGGCCAGTTGCTCGATCGGGAAGCCGCGATAGAGCAGGACGCCTGCGTCACCGTCGATATAGGTGATCTTGGACTCGCAGGCTGCCGTGGACGTGAA
>JANMFA010000551.1:0-7186 GCA_031377545.1 Hyphomicrobiales bacterium
CGGCTGACCAACTCACCCTCGATCGACACCTCGCCGTCCTATTCACCCGATGGCGCGCAGTTGGTGTTCGAGAGTGATCGTGGTGGCGGGCAGCAGCTCTACACGATGGCGGGCTCCGGCGGCGGGGCAAAGCGCATCTCCTTCGGGCAGGGGCGCTATTCCACGCCGGTCTGGTCACCCAAGGGAGACTACATCGCCTTCACACGGCAGACCGGCAGCACTTTCGCCATCGGCATCATGAAGCCGGATGGCTCGGGTGAGCGGATTTTGACCGAAGGCTTCCACAACGAGGGCCCGACCTGGGCCCCCAACGGTCGCTACCTCATGTTCTTCCGCGATGCCGGAGGGGCAGGCGGGCCGAAGATGCATATGGTGGATGTGACGGGGCGGGTCGAAGTGAGCGTGCCGACACCGGCCTATGCGAGTGATCCCGCATGGAGCCCGCTGCTGAGCGAGGTGAAGTGAGGGAGAGACTTTCCTACTCTCTTTGCGGAAGACAGAAACCTCCCATCAGTCCTCGTCATCCTCGTCTTCATCACGCCGCTTGCCGGTCTGGTCCTGCCAGAGCTTGAAGTAGAGGCCCTTCTTTTTCAGAAGTTCCTCATGCGTGCCGCTCTCGGCGAGCTTGCCCTTTTCCAGCACGTAGATCACGTCCATTTGAACGACCGAAGTCAGCCGGTGGGTGACGGAGATCACCGTGCGGCCCCTCGCCACCTTGTTCAGCGTGCGGGTGATGGCGCGCTCGGTGGTCTGGTCAAGTGCCGATGTCGCCTCGTCCAGCAGCAGGATCGCTGGATTGCGCACGATGGCGCGGGCGATGGCAAGGCGCTGGCGCTGGCCGCCGGACACCGTGCTGCCACGCTCGCCGACCACCGTCTGGTATCCGTCCGGAAGCCCCTCGATGAACCTGTGGATTTCGGCTGCCTTGCACGCCGCGATCACCTCTTCATCCGTGGCGTTCTGGTTGCCCAGGCGGATGTTGTCCATCATCGACATGTTGAACAACAGATTGTCCTGGAACACGACCGCCATCTGGGAACGCAGGCTGTCGCGCTTCAGATCGTTGACGTTGTGACCGTCCAGCAGGATCTTGCCGGTGTTGATGTCGTAAAGCTTGAGCAAAGTGTTGATGATCGTGCTCTTGCCGGCACCCGAGCGACCGACGATGGCGACGCGCTTGCCCGCTTCGATCCGAAGGTTGAGCTTGTTCAGGTGGTTCTGCTTGCCGTCGTAGCTGAACACGACGTTCTCGAAGAGGATGTCCTTGCCGAAAGGCGGCAGATCGCGGGCATCGTCCTTGTCACGGCTGCGGATAGGCTCGTCGAGATAGTCGTTGATGTGCTTTGCGGCACCCGAACCTTCGATCAGCACGGGGATGAACTGCGTAATATGGCCGACGTTGTAGGACAGCTCCCAGAACAGCGTCTCGAAGGCGACAAAGGTGCCGAGCTGAATCGTGTCGTTCCAGACGAGATAGGCACCCAAAGCGAGCACGAGCAGGTGCAGCGCCAGAACCGAGATCGTAACAGAGCGTTCGACCAGGCCGTTGATCCATAGCATCCGGAACATCGAACTCCGGATGTTGGCATTCCTGTAACGGTACCAGCCAATGGCTTTCTGTTGCAGGCCAAAGGCTTTCACCACGCCGATCGAGGTGATGACCTCCTGTGTGACGCCCAGCGCCTGCGCCTCGTTCTTCTTGACTTCGTAGCTGGCATCGACGGCCTTTGGGGCCAGCAGCCGTGGGCCGATGATGGCGATCGGGAACAGCAGCAACGCCACAGTCGCGAGCTGCCAGTTCAGGAAAAACATCATGCCGATTCCGGCGACAAGTTCGAAACTCGGCAGCACGCCCCATTGCATGCCATGGTTGATCGTTTCCTCCAGCTGCGCCATGTCACCGGAGAAGCGCTGCAACACCACGCCGGTCTTGTGCTTGTGGTAGTAATCCACCGGCAACGCCTGAGAATGATCAAAGAGCTTGTTGCGAATGTCGCGGATCATTGCCGAGCCAGTGTCTGCGTTGAGCCACTCGAACCAGATCATCACGCAGGAAGATACAACACCGAGAGCAAACATGGTGCTCAGGATGATGATCAGCATCTTGGGGTCATCGGCATTGATCGCATCATCGATCAGGAACTTCAGAAGCAGTGGAAACGAGGTGTTGTAGATCGTCTCGATGACAACCGCGACGAGGATCAGCGTGATGCCTTTTTTGTGCGCGGGAAAAAAAGGCTTGAGGAACGTGCCCATGATCTTGAGGGCGTTGCGTGTCTGATCCGCGCTGACGACATGGGGAGATATTTCCTCCTCATCGTCTTCGTCCTCTTCATCCTCGTCTTCGTCGTCCTCTTCCTCTTCCGCTTTCTTTGCGGCAGCCTTTGTCGGCTTTTTCTTGGCCTGCTCGGCGCTGGCCTTCAGGCGCGCGACCTCGTCCTCGGGCTTCGCGGTATCCGCGCTGGAATCGGTTGGTTTGGGCGTCTTGGCCATAGTTTCTTCCCGGATGTCGGCCAGCGACGACCATGCAGAGTCTCCGGAACACTGTCCGGATTTTGGCCTCGTTTACCTTCTGTTAAACAGAATGAACAGGGGTTATCGGCACAGGCAGCATATCGGGTGATGATTATGCTTAAGGCCCGACCGATCACGCCCGCCCGCGCGCCGACCGAAGTGGCTGCACCTGATGTTCGATCCAGTTGCGAATCTCCGTCAGGCGCTTGCGGTCATCAATGACCTGGTCATCAAGGCCCAGCCGCCACGCGATGTCGCGGCGTGTCCTATCCCGGTCGAGTGTTGCGAGGTCGTCGGCATAGGCTTCGCCATCGGCTTTTGACCGGAAGAAGCCTTCCTGGGCCATGCCTTCGGCAATGCGAAACAGGATGGATCCGTTCTCGGCCAACGAGAATTCCGGATGATATTGTATGCCCCAGAACGTTCCGCCTTCGTGGTGAATCTCTGCGGCCTGGACCGGAGTCAGCGAGTTGCAGGCCAGTACGCGCATGTCGGCCGATGGCATTGCGATCACGTCCAGATGGATTGCGGGCGCATCAAATGCGGCGGGGCGTCCTGCCAGCATCGGATGTGCGCGACCGGCGTCGGTCGGCGTGATGTTGCGGGCGAAGGCGAGCTCGCGACCCTGCGGATTCTTTCGCACGTCACCGCCGGCCGCCACGCAGGCCATCTGCAGCCCCCAGCACGATCCGAAAAACGCCGTGCGGCTCCTGAAGATCTCGCGCGCCAGCACGATCTGGTTTTCGACGGCGGGTTCCCTGTTCCAGAGGTGGAGTGAGGAGCCGGTCAGCGCGATACCGTCATAGTCCGCAAGCGCTGCGCCAAGAGGCAGGTTTGCACCGGGATCCGCCGGAAAGCAGAGGTCGTAGCTGCTGCCCGCAGGCGCCAGCGACAGCAAGGTATCGCCGTAGGAACTGCCAGGCGATTTTCCGAAGTCGCGCTGATGGAGGGCACGGCGATCAGCCGGATTGCCCTCGACCACAAGAAATCTCAGTCCGCTCACGTTTCAGCTCCAGCCAGCCATCGTCCGCACTCGGAAAGCGCCAGATTCGTGGGGAGACGATAGACGCAACGCCAGGCGCTGTCACATGCAGCAGGAGGGTTCCAGCTGTCGTCAACGGGTGTCAGCGTGCCTGCCCGTGATACTCCGCATTGGGCCGCATGTCGGTGGCCGATGCCATGCGGTTCGACATGTTGTAGAAGCTGGCGACTGCCGCGATATCCCAGATGTCACGCTCGCTGAAGCCGGCCTCGCGCAGTATCTCGCGGTCTTCTTCCTCGATGGCTGCCGAACCATTGGTGATCAGAACGGCGAAATCGAGCATGGCGCGCTCGCGGACCGAAAGCTTTGCTGCCCGGTAGTTCATCACCAGCATCTCGCCCAGTTCCGGCTTGCCCGAGAGCTGGCGCACGGCGGCACCATGCGCCGTCAGGCAATAGAAGCACTTGTTCTCCGACGACACCACAACGGCGATCATCTCGCGCTCAAGTTTCGACAGGCCGGAAGGAGCCAGCATCAGATCATTGTAGAATGCGGCGAATGCCTCCAGCTTGGCGTTGTCGTGGGCATAGGCGCGCAGCACATTGGGCACGTAGCCGATCTTGTCCTCGCATTTCTGGAAATAGGCGGCCATGGCGGGCGAAAGCTCGGCCTGCGGAAGATCAAGCGCCATCGGCTTCTCGCGCTGTTGTGTTGTTTTGGACGCATGTTTTGTCATTTTTCCGTCTCCTGTCCGCAGGAATCTCTATCCGAGCCGCAGTTTTTTCACAAACCTTGTCTTTTTGGGGTGGGATCATGCAGTTGCGGCTGTTAGACGTTCGTATGAGCGATCCACGGGGGAGAACGTGATGCCAGCTGCCAAATCCGGAACGGGAAGCTTTGACCAGCTTCTTTTTGATCAGGTGGCAGCAGAGGATATCGAGAGACTACCTGCCGCCGCACGGGAAGCTCTGGCCGCGCGCGCTCTTTTGAAGCTGCATCAGCGCAAGGGTGCCGTGACAGTCGATCTGGCTGACGGAGCAAGCTTCGGCCTTACCGATACTTTGGTCCTTGAGGCGATCAACGATGACCGGCCTTTCCTGCTGGATTCAACGCTTGAGGAATTGCGCGAACGCGGCATCGCGCCACGGCTTGTGGCTCACCCGATCCTGATTGTGGCGCGCGACGCGGCAGGCGCGCGCATCGGCGCACCTTCCATTGCCACTCCGGGCACGAAGGGTGCCCGGGAAAGCTTCATCCATATTCATCTGCCGATGCTGCCGGCAGCGGAGGCGGCAGATCTGAAGGCCAGCCTGGTTCGTGTTTACGAGCACGTTCGGGAAGCGGTCGTCGATTTCGCGGACATGCGCCAGCGCCTGCTTGATGCCATCGCAGCTTACAGGACCAATCCGCCTCCCCATGCCGATGTGGCGGAGGCCATTGCCTTCCTTGAATGGGCTGCCGCTGACCATATGACCCTGCTGGGCATGCGCGAGTATCAGCTGTCGTCGAACGATACGATGCCGTTGCCCAGGGCCAATTCCGGTCTCGGCATCCTGCGCGATCCGGCCGTCAATGTGCTGCGGCGCGGACGCAATGAACTGACGATGACGCCGGAGATTCTCGCCTTCCTGCGCGAGCCACAGACCCTGATCATCACCAAGGCCAATGTGAAATCGCTCGTCCACCGACGCGTCCACATGGACTACATCGGCGTCAAGATTTTCGACGCTGCGGGCAAGGTCACGGGCGAACTCCGGATCGTTGGCTTGCTGACAGCGACGGCCTACAACGATCCCGTCACCAGCGTTCCCTACATCAGGCGCAAGGCCGAGTACGTTTTCGAGAAGACGGGCTTTCCCAAGGACAGCTATTCCGCCCGTGCGCTCACCAACGTGCTCGAGAGCTATCCGCGCGATGAGCTGTTCCAGATTGCACCGCAGCAGCTCGAGACTTTCGCGCATGACATCATGGCGCTGGCGGATAGGCCGAGACTGCGGGTGCTCGCCCGTGTCGACCGTTTCGACCGGTTTGTGTCGTTGCTCGTCTTCGTGCCCAAGGACCGGTACGACAGCGAGGTGCGCCGCAAGATCGGTTCCTGGCTGGCTGACACCTACAAGGGCCGTGTGTCTGCTGCCTATCCGTCCTATCCCGAGGGCCCGCTGTCACGAACCCATTTCATCATCGGACGCGATGAGGGCCAGACTCCGCATGTCAGCCGCGAGGTTCTCGAGAAGGGGATCGCGGCCATCGTCCGGACGTGGGGGGACCAGCTTAGGGAGGCGGCGATCGGCAATCCCGCTGCCGCCGGGCTGATTGGCCGCTATGCGGAGGGGTTCGGCGCGGCCTACCGTGATGCGTTCACCGTTTCCGATGCTCTGGGTGACATGGCGGTGATCGACCGCCTGACGCCGGAGAGGCGGCGGCTGGTCAATCTCTACCGCAGGCGGGCGGATGAGCCGCACCGGGCCAGCCTGAAGGTTTTCTCGCTCGGCGAGGCCGTCTCACTGTCCGAGCGTGTGCCGCTGCTGGAGGGGCTCGGCTTCCGGGTGATCAACGAGCGCACGTATCGCCTGACCACTGCCGCTGATGGTGCGCCCCGTGATGTCTGGTTGCATGACATGACACTGGAACGCGCTGTCGGAGGGCCGATCGATATCGCGGCCATCGATCCGCGGATCGAGGCGGCGCTCATGGCCCTGTTCCATTGCCTCATGGAATCGGACCGTCTCAATGCGCTCATTTTGGAAGCCGATCTGGCGTGGCGCGAAGCGGCCATGCTGCGCACGCTGTCGCGCTATGCCCAGCAGATTCGCGCGCCCTACGGGCAGGATTACGTCGCGGATACGCTGAAGAAGCACGCGGGCGTGGCATCCGCGCTTGTCGCCCTGTTCCATGCACGCTTCGATCCGCATGGCGCGCTGCAGGATCGTGCGGCGCGCGAGATGAAGGTTTCGCAGGACATCGACGACTTGCTGGCCCATGTGCAGAGCCTCGATGAGGATCGCATTCTCCGGTTGTTCCGCAATCTCATTCAGGCAGCGGTGCGCACGAATTTCTACCAGCCCGGCGAAAATGGCCGACCCCGCTTTGTGATCGCCTTCAAGTTCGATGCTGCGAAGATTTCGCACCTGCCGCTGCCGCGCCCGTTGTTCGAGATCTTCCTGCATTCGCCCCGAGTCGAGGGCGTGCACATGCGGTTTGGCAAAGTGGCGCGCGGCGGTATCCGCTGGTCGGACCGGCCGCAGGATTTCCGCACCGAAGTGCTGGGGCTGGTGAAAGCGCAGCAGGTCAAGAACGCCGTGATCGTGCCGGTGGGCGCGAAGGGTGGCTTCGTTCCCAAGAAGCTGCCACCTGCATCAGACCGCGCGGCCTGGCTTGCCGAAGGTACAGAAGCCTACAAGCTGTTCGTTGCGGCCCTACTCGATGTCACCGACAATATCTCGGCAGATGGCAGCGTGACCGTCCGGGACGGGATTGTGCGCCGCGATGGCGATGACCCTTATCTTGTGGTTGCTGCAGACAAGGGCACAGCCACATTCTCGGACATCGCGAACGGCATCTCGGCGCTGTATGGCCATTGGCTTGGCGACGCGTTCGCATCCGGCGGGTCCGTCGGATATGACCACAAGAAGATGGGCATTACCGCGCGCGGCGGGTGGGAGGCTGTCAAACGCCATTTCCGCGAGATGG